>JAJFMO010000291.1 GCA_020697475.1 Paenibacillaceae bacterium
GGGGGGTGGGAGCCGCCCTACCCATGGCCCTCCAACTTAACCTTCGGTCAAAGCCATGAACTGCTGCAAATCCCGCAAGGAGGGCTCCATCGCCTGGCGCCAGAACGCTTCGCTCGTCAAGTCGACGCCAAGGTGCTTCATGGCCAACTGCTCGACGGTCATCGAGCCGGTGTCACGCAGTAGGGCGACATAGCGGTCGGCAAACTTGCTGCCCGCACCTTCACTCTCCGCCAACGCATAAATCCCGGCGCTGAACAGATAGCCGAACGTGTAGGGGAAATTGTAGAACGGCACCTCGGTAATGTAAAAATGCAGCTTGGATGCCCAAAAATACGGGTGGTACCCGCTCAACGAGTCACCGAACGCCGTCTCCTGCGCGCTCTGCATCAATTCGTTCAGCCTCTCCACACTGACGATCCCCCGCCGCCGCTCATCGTAGAACGACGTCTCGAACAAAAAACGTGCGCGAATGTTCATGTAGAACGCGACCGAACGTTGCAGCTTGTCTTCGAGCAGCGCCAGCCGCTCTTCCTCGGTCGTCGCCGACTTCAGCGTCGCATCGGCGACGATCATCTCCGCGAGCGTGGAGGCCGTCTCCGCCACGTTCATCGCATAATCTTGCGCCAGTGCCGGCAAATCGTTCATCACATGCTGATGATACGCGTGCCCTAGCTCGTGCGCCAACGTCGAGACGTTGGAGGCCGTCCCGGCATACGTCATGAAAATCCGCGTTTCCTCGCTCAGCGGAAACGATGTGCAAAACCCGCCCGGACGCTTGCCGGGGCGATCCTCGGCTTCGATCCAGCGGTTCTCCAGCGCCATCTCGGCGAAGTCGGCCATTGCCGGGCTGAACCGGCGGAACTGGTCGACGATCAGCTGCGCTCCTTCCGAATAGGCGTATTGTTTATCCGCCTTGCCAAGAGGCGCTTCGACGTCCGCCCAGTCCAGCCGCTCAAGCCCAAGCAGCTTCGCTTTCCGCTGCAAATACGCGATGAACGGCTCTTTGCAGCTGTCGATCGCGCTCCACATCGCCTCAAGCGTCTGCGTTGACATGCGGTTGATCGCAAGCGGCTCCTTCAGCACGGAGTCCCAGCCGCGATGGCGATACAGCTGCAGCCGGAACCCGGCGATCCGGTTCAAGGCGTCGGCGCAGAAGTCCGCCTGATCCGCCCAAGCCGTCTCCCACTGTCCGAACAGGCGCTGCCGCACTTCGCGGTCAGGACTGTGCAGTTTGTTCGCCGCCTGCCCGGCGGACAGACTCACCGTCGCCCCGTCCTGCTCGAACGGAATGCGGACACGGCTGACCGCCAAATTGTACAGGTCGGACCACGCATGATAACCGTCCACCGCCAAGTCGCCGGCCAGAGCTTCGAGCTGCGGCGGCATCTTGTCCTTCGCCAACTCCCTCCGCTCGCCAAGCGGAAATGCAATCTGCGCCATCCCCGTCGAAGCAAGCAACTTCGTCCATTGGGGCTCAGGCAATCGAGCCAACAAGTCGTCAAGTCGCGTCAACCCCGACGAGTATGCAGCGGACAAGCTCTTGATCTGAGCGCCAAGCCGCACCGCCAGCTTGTCGTCCTGATTCTCCGCCTGCAAGCAAGCGACGAAGGAGTCGGCCTCACGAAGCTTCAGGGCAATCTGTTGCATCACGTCGATTAGACCGACGATTTCTGCGACCCGTGCCGTACCCTCTGCCCCGGATGCTCCAGCTTCCTCTCCGGGAACATCCGCCTCCTCCACCTTGCCGGAAAATTCGCCGATCAGCGCCTCCAGCCCCGCCAGAAAGTCGGCGAACGCCTGCGAGCCGCTGCCGCCTCCGAAAATCTTTTGCAAATCCCACACCGGGTTCAAGTTCTTGTTCATCGATTCGACTCCTTTTTTGTCCACTGTATAGGGTTATGTTGCATTGCTCCGCCAAAAGTGTTAAGACAGTAAGAGATGATAATAAGAGCATACCCAATTTACGCCACGAATCCAAACTGTATTCCATCACCGTGAAGGAAGGTGTCTCCCATGAGACCGTTGCAAATATCGCCCGACACCGCTTTGAAGCTATCCCAATTCATGAAGGTGCCCATTGAGCAATTGATGCACATGCCGCAGCACATCTTGATGCAGAAATTGGCCGAGATGGCCAAGCAGGGATCGCCGGATCAAGCCGGCAACAACGACCAGCCCGCCCCGGACAATAAGCCATGATCCCGTTCGCCAACACGTGGCCCTACGAGCCGATCAAAGAAGATCTATATGTAAGCGAGTGCCCGTTCTGCCGCGCCTCCAACGTGCTGTTGCCCTTGAAAAAGCGGGATTTGAAGCCCATTCAGGATGGCCGGAAGAAGCTGCTTGTCTTCCCCTGCTGCATGAAGCATACAACCATCGTCGACGCCGACCGCGACTATTTGCTGGCGAATCAGCCGTTACGCCGCATGTAAAAACCCCACAAAGTGGAGACTTGCTTCACGTCTCAGGAAGTAGTCCTCCGATGATTGTTCGACGTCTTGACAAACGCATCGCCATCTGGCGATGTTTGCCGTTTGTCCTCGGAAGTTGATTCAGGTACTTTGCGGGGGCCCCGGAACATAAAAGATGACCGACTCCCGCCCATTGGCGCGGACAGTCGATCATCTTTATTTTTCCCCGATTTCACTACTGCACTTGCTCCTGAACCGCTTCGGCCCCGGTTGCCAGCTCCTCATTCTTCACCGTCTGCAGCTCTTCGCGAACGAGCGTCCACTGCTCCCGACACGCCTTGATCATCGCCGAGTCAACGACTCGCTTGTCGTTGACGACCCGCGCGAACCATTTCACGGCTTCATTCCGAGATCCCACCCTGCGGTTCAACTCGCCGATCAAATACATCAGCCGAGCGTTGTTCAAGCTGCCGCCTTCGGTCTCGAACACCTTGACGTACGAATTCAGCGCAAACTTGAGAAACCGCAATTCCTGAGGCTCGTTGTCGTTGTACCGGTGCAGCCAGGCGATATGATGCAATAGTCCAGCGACTACCCGCTCTTTCTCGACGGTGATCTGCGCGCACAGAAGCGCCAGCTGGTACGTCTGCAAAGCCTCGCTCCAGCCTCGTTCCCCGCCGTAATCCCGCGGTACCCAACGCTTTGCGATCCGTTCCTGAAACAGCTCGCGTTTATTCTTATCCATTGTCTTGGCAAAGTTCTCGGTATGGGCGAATCCGCAGTACGGACATACCCTTACGACGTAATAATCAGGATTAAATTCCTTGTAATGAATGCAAAAATCGGTGTCCGTCTTGGATGTTTTCTTGAAGCTGGGCCGAACTTTGCTGGTCGGATATTTGGATTCGCAAAACAGGCAATCCACATTCACCTGGTATAAAGGAGTCTTCTCCACTACCGCACCTCCCGCAATCTTCATCAATCTAATTTATTCCGGCGTATTGACGAAGTGAAAAGCCGGAATCTTCAATCTTTCCAGCATAGCCTCCCTCAACGGATCCGATAGTCCAATCTCTTCCATGGCCGCGCTCATACAGCCGAGCCAATCATGCGCGCGTTGCTGTGTAATCGGGAAGGGCAAGTGCCGCGCCCGCATCATCGGCGGCCCGACCGTCTCGGAATATAGCGGAGGGCCTCCAAAAAATTGGGTCAAAAACATATACTGCTTCTCCATCACCGGCGTAATATCTTCGGGAAAAATCGGTCCAAGATTGGGGTGGGCCTGAACTTTAGGATAAAAGGCCTGCACCAAACTGCGGAACGTATCCGCCCCACCGACCAATTCATAGAACGTCTTCTCTTCTCTCATTCTTCGACTCCTTCTGACATGTAGGACAATTGATCTTATCATACCATATTTTTCATGCTTTTATCAGTCTTATTTTCCTAAAATTTTGCGACCCAGGTTCTTTGTTCCTAGAAGCTTGTCCCGTTTGCCGGGTCTGCCGCCTCGCATCATCCCGGGCCTGTACTGTTCGAAAGGCCGGCTTCATAAAGTGTATAAGACGGGAGGCTTATCCATGCTGTTCAAACGCGTTTCCGCTGCCTGGCTAATTACATTCCTCTGCTTATTCACGATCGTCCTGTTGCTGGCTTTTCCCGAAGTCAGCTTGCAAGCCGCCGCCAAAGGGGTGGCAATCTGGTGGGACGTGCTGTTTCCCGCCTTGTTTCCGTTTCTCGTTATCGCTGAAGTGATGCGGGGGTTCGGCATCGTCCACTTCTTCGGCACTCTGCTTGATCCCTTGATGCGCCCGCTGTTCGGCGTCCCGGGCATCGGCGGCTTCGTTATGGCGATGGGCTTCGCCTCCGGCTATCCCGTAGGGGCTCGCCTCACGGCTCAACTGTGGGAGCAAGGCTTGATTAATCGAATTGAGGGCGAGCGGCTCGCCGGTTTCTCCACGACGTCGGATCCGATCTTCCTGATCGGCGCCGTGTCCGTCGGCTTCTTCGGCGACCCGTCGCTCGCGCCGATTCTCGCGATCGCCCACTACGGCGGCGCCGTGCTCGTCGGCCTCGCGATGCGCTGGGTCGGCCCGCGCCCGCAACCAGTGGTGCCAGCGCCAGGCGCCAACCTTGCGCGCCGCGAATTCGTGCTCGCGCGAGCGCTGCGCGCGATGCACTGGGCCCGCCTGGCAGACGGGCGCACCTTCGGCACACTGCTGAAAGTCGCCGTGTACCAAGCGCTGCAGCTCGTCCTCATGATCGGCGGGCTCGTCGTCTTCTTCTCCGTCGTTATCGACGTCATGACGACGGCGCACATCATGAGCGTGTTGCACACCCTCATCAACGCCGTGTTTAAGCTTGTCGCCGTCCCCCCCGCCTTGACGCAAGCGATCGTCAACGGACTGTTCGAGGTGACGCTAGGCGCCAAGGCGGCGGGTGCAGCCGGCGGTGCAATCCCGCTCTCCGCGAAGACGGCGATCGCCGCGCTGGTGCTGTCCTGGGGCGGCCTGTCGGTGCACGCCCAGATCGTCAGCCTGCTGCATCACACCAACCTGCGCTATGGCCCGTTCCTGTTTGCGAGGCTGCTGCACAGCGTGCTCTCCTGCGCCCTCGTCGTCCTGCTTTGGGAGCCTCTTCAGCCTTTGCGCGGCGCGGCGGAAACCTTTTTGACGATGATGTCTTGGGATTGAGGGGTTAACGATTGTGTTGCCGAAGGGAATCCGCTATCATTAGTTTGAACCAAATGGAAACGCACCTTGACTGAAAATGCGGAGGGGTTATGGACAAGTACTGGGTTGTGGAACGAGGGGACGAGCATTCCCGCCAATTGGCCATGCATTTCCATGAGTTGGCGGAACAGTATGGGATGGCGAAAGATGAAGAAGACGCCGAAATCGTGCTCTCGATCGGGGGCGACGGAACGATGCTGCAAGCGTTTCATCAATTCAAGGACCGGCTGGATCGGGTGGCGTTCGTGGGAATACATACAGGCAGGTTAGGTTTTTTTGCCGATTGGAAGCCGGAAGACGTAG
>JAJFMO010000292.1 GCA_020697475.1 Paenibacillaceae bacterium
AAGAACGGCAACAACGCCGGGAAGACGAACTTCCACCAGATCGTCAAGCCTTGCAAGGACGAAGCGAACGCCTGATCGGGGAAGGCGATAATGCCGATCACCAAGGCTGCCGCAAACCCGCCGAGCAGCAAGGTCATCCATCGGCTGTGTGCCGAAAGCCGCGAATTGCGCATGTTATCCTCCCGCAAATCATAAGGTAATTGGTACATGTTTACGCATGTCCGAGCAAGAATAGAAGTTGACAGCAATGGGGAAGAAGGAGAGAGTCTGTATGGATTTGAATCCTAATCGATTTATTGTAAAGAACAGGAGCAAATGGCGAAATCGGGCGATATCCGTACTTCTCGGAATTGTAATCGTCTATTTGCTCGTCTTTATGCCGCTTCCTTACTTCATCTATAAACCCGGCACTGCCGAGAATGTTCATCCGATGGTGAGCGTCGAAGGGGAGCAAGGAAAGGAAACGGGCGTATTCATGTTGACGACGGTTCGGGTGCTGGATGGCAATATCGTCAACTACCTGTACGCACAGGTGGCGCCTTATCAACAAATTATTACGAAAAGGACCGTATTCCGGGCCGGGGAATCCGAGCAAGAGTATTCCGAACGACAATCGTTCGTGATGAAAGATTCGCAGAGCAACGCCATCCAGGCGGCGTACCGCGAAGCGGGGATCGCCTTTCATAACGACAATGAGGGCATCATCGTCTTGCAGGTGCTTGCGAACATGCCCGCTTCCAAGGTGCTGCAGGCCGGGGATTACATTCGTCAAGTCGATGATTTGACGGTGACGAAGCTTGACGATTTGCTTGCCTATATTCGGGCGAAAAAGCCAGGGGACAACGTCAACGTCACGTTTGAACGCAACAAGGTGACGCGAACGAAGCCGATTGTCTTGGGAGTGCTGCCGCCGGATGCGAACGATCCTAACGGAGTCGAGCGGCCGGGATTCGGTGTCGTGCCGGCGGAAGTGCATTCGGTGAAAGCCGACGATCCGGCTCGGCAAGTGACCATCAAGGCGGGAGACATTGGCGGACCGTCCGCAGGCCTGATGTTCACCTTGGAAATTTATAATCAATTGACATCCGGAGATTTGACCAAAGGGTATCGGATCGCCGGCACGGGCACGATCGATCCGGAAGGCCATGTCGGAGTTATTGGCGGTATTCAGCATAAGATCGTCGCTGCCGACCGGGAGAAAGCGGACATCTTTTTCGCCCCGAAAGATTTGATCCCAAGCAAAGGCGCCCCTATTCGAAACGCCACCGACGCGGAGGAGCAAGCGAAAAAAATTCATTCACGCATGAAAGTAGTATCGGTCGGCACACTAGAAGATGCGCTCAACTATTTGCAATCGTTGCCCCCGAAGCCGTCTGCCGCGAGCGGAAACGCCGTTTCGGGTTGACAAAGCATGGAATATGTCGATATAATAGCATTTGTGTGTCTGGAGTGATGATCATGTTGCTTCGTATGCGAAGCGTTTTGCAATTCGGAGAACAACCGCACTGGAGGCTCACCCGCGACATCAGCCATTTACTGAGCGGACGTAAGGAGATTGCCTCTTTCGGCCAACTGGACGTGGATCTGACAGCCAAGCAGGCGGCGGGTTCGCAGGTATCGGGGGAAGTCGATGTGGCTGGATCGTTGCAACTCGACGCAGAGCTTGTCTGTTCGCGTTGCCTGTCGCTTTCCAAGCAAACGTTGACGATTCCGTTTCATGAGAGATTCACTGAGGCGAATGAATTGAACCAGGAAGAGGACGAGGAGGAAGACGAGATCGTTCACTTTGTGAAAGAAGATCAAGTCGACCTTGCGCCTTACGTAGACGAGAATGTGTTGCTGGCTTTGCCGTATGTCCCGCTTTGCGACGAACAATGCCGCGGGCTATGCCCGGAATGCGGGCACAACCTGAACGAGGCGCAATGCGAGTGCAAGGTGGAGCGAATCGATCCTCGGCTGGCCGGTTTAGCTGATTTTAAGTTCGGGGGCTCCCCGCAAAGTAACTGAATTACTTCGAAGCATGACCTCACAAATGTGGGGAAATTTACCAAATCGTAGTTCATACAGGAATTCTGTTAAGGAGGTGACTTACATGGCAGTACCTCAGAGAAGAACGTCGAAGACCCGTCGCGACAAGCGTCGTACTCACTTCAAGCTGGAAGTTCCCGGCATGGTCAAATGCAGCCAATGCGGCGAGTTGAAATTATCCCACCATGTTTGCAAAGTTTGCGGCTCTTACAAGGGCAGAGAGATTATCAGCCAATAAGTTAACGGCAGTTTTCCCGGCACTTCATGTGAATGAGGTGTCTTTTCTTTTGCGCCGCCCTTCCTTTTTGCATTTGTTTTTAATATACTACATCATAGCACCAGGTTATAAAACCAGAGTTCATGTCATACAATTTGGATGCGTCGAACGAGCTAAGCCTGCGAACAGGTTGGGCCCGATCGTTCCGCGCGTATGGCGCAAGCAGGGGGGGAACCGCCATCGACAAGCTGCCTAAGCGGCAACGCCAACAGAAGCTGACCGAGCTGATTGAGAAAAATCCGTTCGTAACCGACGAGGAACTGACCCGCGCGTTTGCCGTCAGCATTCAGACGATTCGCCTCGACCGGCTGGAACTCGGCATCCCGGAGCTGCGCGAACGTATGAAATTAATGGCCGAGCAGTCTTACGACCAGGTCAGATCGATCGCCTTGCACGAAGTCATTGGAGAAATTATTGATTTACAGTTGGACAAGAGCGGCATCTCTATTTTTGAAATTAAACATGAACACGTCTTTACCCGCAACAAAATCGCCCGAGGGCATCATATTTTCGCCCAAGCCAATTCGCTCGCCGTCGCGCTGATCAACGACGAGATCGCGTTGACCGCTTCGGCTGACATTCGGTTCGTCCGTCCGGTCAAGCTGGAGGAGAAGCTCGTGGCGAAAGCTTATGTCCGCTCGATCTCTCGCGGCAAGGCCAAGGTGGAAGTGTTCACCTATGTCGGGGATGAAATTGTATTTCAAGGTAATTTTTTAATTTATCATTCCAAGAAGGATTTGGTCCATGAGGAGGGGAAATAATGCGGATTGCGATTGACGCGATGGGCGGGGATTTGGCGCCGAAGGCGAACGTGGAAGGAGCCCTCGCGGCAGCTGCACAATGGCGGGATACGGAAATTATTCTCGTGGGGAACGAGAAGGAATTGGCCCCGCTGCTGTCAACCGCCCCTTCAAATATTCGCGTCCATCACGCGTCGGATGCGATCTTGGCTACAGATGAACCGGTCAAAGCGGTGCGCCGCAAGAAAGACGCCTCGATGGTGGTGGCCGGCAATCTGGTGCGAGATCGCGAGGCGGACGCCATGATCTCAGCCGGGAATACCGGCGCTTTGATGATTACCGGGCTGCTGGTCGTCGGACGGTTGCGCGGCATCGACCGACCGGCGCTCGCGCCGATGCTTCCTACAATGGACGGCCGCGGCGTGTTGGCTCTCGATTTGGGCGCCAACCCCGATTCGTCGGCGGAAAATTTACAGCAATACGCGATGATGGGCAGCTTGTACCAAGAGAAAATCAACGGCTTGGCCGAGCCTCGCGTCGGGTTGCTCAATATCGGGACGGAAGCGATGAAAGGCAACGAATTGACGAAGGCGGCGTATCCTCTGCTGGAGCAGTCGCCGATTCGCTTCATCGGCAATGTGGAAGCCCGCGATGTGCTGAATGGGAATTGCGACGTCATCGTATGCGATGCGTTCGCCGGCAACATCATGCTAAAGGCGATGGAAGGCGCCGCGCATGCGATCACCAGCGAGCTGAAGAAAGAATTTACGAGTACGCTGATGACGAAGCTGGCCGCTGCGATCTTGAAGCCGAGGCTGAAAAATTTGGTGAAGAAGATGGACTACACCGAATACGGAGGGGCTCCGTTCCTCGGCCTGAACGGGCTGGTGCTCAAGTGCCACGGCTCTTCGGACGCCAATGCGGTGAAGAACGCCGTTCGACAAGCGAGAATTGCCATACAGAACGGGCTGGTAGAGGCCATCTCCGGGAGAATCAGCGGGAAATGAGGAATCGTTCATGAGTTTATTGCCTGTAGGTGTACTGGGTACGGGCCGTTATGCGCCCGAGAAAGTGTTGACAAATCACGATTTGGAACAAATGGTGGAGACGAACGATGAATGGATCGTTACCCGCACCGGGATCCGCGAACGACGTATTGCCTCCGATCAAGAGGCGTCCTCAGACCTCGCGTTTCACGCCTCCGAGATTGCGTTGAAGAATGCCGGCATTACCGCAGAAGATTTGGATTTGATCATTGTGGCGACGATTACGCCGGACAACTTCTTTCCATCCACGGCTTGTACGCTGCAAACTAAATTAAACGCCCGCAAGGCGGCTGCCTTTGATCTGTCTGCAGCTTGCTCGGGATTTATTTACGGGCTGGCGAACGCATCGAACTTTGTCGCTTCCGGCATCTACAAGTACGTGCTCGTCGTCGGTGCGGAATGTTTGTCGAAAATTACCGATTACACCGACCGCAATACGTGTATCCTGTTCGGAGACGGGGCAGGCGCGGTCGTCATCGGCCAAGTGCCGGAAGGACGCGGCTTCAAATCGTTCGTGCTGGGCGCGGACGGCTCGGGCGGCGAGCTCCTTCACCTGGCTGGAGGCGGCTCCCGCTGCCCGTCGACGCTGGATACGGTTACGGAGGGCAAGCACTACATCTATATGGCCGGTCGAGAAGTGTTCAAGTTCGCAGTGCGGATTATGGGCGGCGCGGCGGAAGAGGCGCTCTCGAAGGCGGGGCTGGACAAAAGCGATATCGACTTGCTGATCCCGCACCAAGCGAACCGGCGCATTATCGAATCGGCAATGGAACGGCTGGATTTGCCGGAAGAGAAGTGCATGATCAACCTGCACAAATACGGCAACGTCTCGGCGGCCTCGATTCCGATTGCGCTCGCCGAAGCGGTCGAGGAAGGCCGGGTGCGTGAGGGAGATTGCCTCGTACTTGTCGGCTTCGGAGGCGGCTTGACTTGGGGCGCTTCCGTCATTATTTGGTAATTGTGAGTAGGGGCAAGGAGGAGAACGATGGGTAAAATCGCCTTTGTATTTCCCGGCCAAGGCGCACAAGCGGTTGGCATGGGCAAAGACGCGTTTGAGCAGGCGCCGGAATCGCGGGCCGTGTTCGAGAGATCGGACAATGTGCTCGGATTCGAGCTGTCCAAGCTGATTTTTGAAGGACCGGACGAGCAATTGAAGCAAACGTTCAACACGCAGCCGGCATTGTTGGCTACGAGTATCGCCTTATACGAAGCGTTCAGGCATCAAGGGGTTGTCGCCGACTACGTCGCCGGGCACAGCTTGGGCGAATACAGCGCGCTTGTGGCTGCAGGCGTCATGTCGTTGGACGATGCGTTGGCCACCGTGCGGACGCGCGGGCTGCTCATGGAGCGG
>JAJFMO010000293.1 GCA_020697475.1 Paenibacillaceae bacterium
CAGGAGCAACTTTCCTCCGCCAAGCTGATGACCGACCAAGTCGCTCGAGTCTCGACGAGCAGCGTATTCAGCAGTCCCGGCGTGAGAGAGCGCGTCGTGCTCGTCGATTTCGGCGCGAAGAGCGGCATCCTGCGCGACCTGGTGAAGCGCGGCTGTGACGTCATAGTGGTACCGCACGATGCGACGGCCGAGCAAATTCGCCGCCTGGCGCCGGACGGCCTCATGCTGTCCAACGGCCCAGGCGACCCGAAGGACGTGCCGCATGCGGCCAAAATGATCGCCGAACTGCTCGGCGAAATTCCGATTTTTGGCATCTGCCTGGGGCACCAGCTGCTCGCCTTGGCCTGCGGCGCCGACACGGCGAAGCTGAAGTTCGGCCACCGCGGCGGCAACCATCCGGTGAAAGACTTGCAAACCGGCCGCTGTTACATCACCTCGCAAAACCACGGGTACACAGTGCAAGATGAATCGATCGCCGGCACCGACCTGGAAGTGACCCATATCAACAACAACGACAAGACCATCGAGGGACTGCGCCACAAGAAACACGCTGCCTTCTCCGTGCAATATCATCCGGAAGCATCGCCCGGACCGTTCGATTCCGCCTACTTATTCGATCAGTTCATCGACTCGATTCACGAGTTTAAGCGGGAATACCCGAAGGCGCCGCGCCAGGTGCTGATCAACGCCGCAGCCGAAGGCAAGAAGGCGCAAGCCAGGAGAGGGGAACTGCAATATGCCGAAAAATAATAAATTGAAAAAAATTCTCGTCATCGGTTCCGGTCCGATCGTCATTGGCCAAGCTGCTGAATTTGATTATGCGGGGACGCAAGCCTGCCAGGCGTTGAAAGAAGAAGGCATGGAGGTTGTGCTGATTAACAGCAATCCAGCCACGATCATGACCGACACGAATATGGCGGACAAAGTATATATCGAGCCGATCACGCTCGAATTCGTCACTCAAATTATCCGCCAGGAGCGTCCCGACGGCTTGCTGCCGACGCTGGGCGGCCAGACGGGGCTCAATATGGCTGTCGCCTTGGCGAAGGCCGGAGTGCTGGAGCGGGAAAATGTCCAACTGCTCGGAACACAGCTCACTGCGATCGAGAAAGCGGAAGACCGCGATCTGTTTAAGGAGCTGATGCGCGAGCTGGAACAGCCTGTACCGGAGAGCACGATCGTAACGAACATACAGGACGCGCTCACGTTTGCGAACGAAATCGGCTACCCGATCATCGTTCGACCGGCGTACACGCTGGGCGGCACGGGCGGCGGCATCGCCGACACCGAAGCGGAGCTGGCGGAGATCGTCGCTTCCGGCTTGCGCTACAGCCCGATCAGCCAATGCCTGATCGAGCGCAGCATCGCCGGGATGAAAGAAATCGAGTACGAAGTGATGCGCGACGCCAACGACAACTGTATCGTCGTCTGCAACATGGAGAACATTGACCCTGTTGGCGTACACACCGGCGACAGCATCGTCGTCGCTCCCAGCCAGACGCTGTCGGATCGCGAATACCAACTGCTGCGCTCCGCCTCGCTGCGCATCATCCGCGCGCTCAACATCGAGGGCGGCTGCAACGTGCAGTTTGCGCTCGATCCGTACAGTTTTCAATACTATGTGATTGAAGTGAATCCGCGGGTGAGCCGTTCGTCAGCGCTTGCCTCCAAGGCAACAGGCTACCCGATCGCCAAGATGGCGGCCAAAATCGCAATCGGCTATACGCTTGACGAGCTTATTAACCCGGTTACCGGCCAAACGTACGCCTGCTTCGAGCCGACGCTCGATTACATCGTATCGAAAATCCCGCGCTGGCCGTTCGACAAGTTCGTCGCTGCCAACCGCAAGCTCGGTACACAGATGAAGGCGACCGGAGAGGTGATGGCGATCGGCCGCACGTTCGAGGAATCGTTCCATAAGGCGATCCGTTCGCTGGAAATCGGAGTGCACCGACTGTTCTTGAATGATACGGACAAGCTGGATAGCGAAACGCTGGAACTCAGGCTCAAGAAGCCGGACGACGAGCGCATCTTCTTGATCGCCGAAGCGTTCCGTCGCGGATACAGCTTGCAAGAGATTCAAGATTTGACAAAGATCGACTGGTGGTTCCTGAGCAAGCTGGAAGGTATGATCCAGTTTGAAGCGGCGTTGCTGGGCGAGTTGACCCGCGATCTGCTGGAAGAGGCAAAGAGGAATGGCTTCACCGATCGGGCAATTGCGGAAATCCGCCGTGCCGCAGACATCACCGAATACACACAAGAAGCGGACATTCGCATCTTGCGCTTGTCGCTCGACATCAAGCCGGTCTATAAAATGGTCGACACTTGCGCCGCCGAATTTGAAGCAACAACGCCTTACTACTACTCGACTTACGAGACGGAAGACGAAGTATGGCAGACGGACAAGCAGAAAGTCGTTGTGCTTGGCTCCGGTCCGATCCGCATTGGGCAAGGGATCGAGTTCGACTACTCGACCGTTCATGCGGTATGGGCGATTCAATCCGCAGGCTACGAAGCGGTCATCATCAACAACAACCCGGAGACGGTGTCCACCGATTTCAATACGTCGGATCGGCTGTACTTTGAACCGCTCTTTTTCGAAGACGTCATGAATGTGATTGAACACGAAAAACCGCTTGGCGTCATCGTCCAGTTCGGCGGGCAGACTGCGATCAACCTGGCGGCGCCGCTCTCGAAAGCCGGTGTACGCATCTTGGGCAGCGACCTCGACTCGATCGATACCGCCGAGGATCGCAAGCGATTCGAGGCTCTGCTGCGCGGGCTTAATATAGCCCAACCTCCTGGCGGCACGGTCACTTCGGTCGACCAGGCGGTCGGCACGGCGGCAAAGTTCGGCTATCCGGTTCTCGTGCGCCCCTCCTACGTACTAGGCGGCCGGGCGATGGAAATCGTCTATTCCGACGATGAATTGCTGAACTATATGGAGCAGGCGGTCAAAATCAATCCGGAGCATCCGGTGCTGATCGACCATTACATGCTTGGCAAGGAAGTCGAAGTCGACGCGATTTGCGACCTCGAGACCGTGCTCATCCCGGGCATCATGGAGCACGTCGAGCGAGCAGGCGTTCACTCCGGTGACTCGATTGCCGTCTATCCGCCGCAGACGCTGTCGGAGCGGATCAAGCAACAGATCGTCGACATTACCGATAAAATCGCCCGCAGCTTGAAGGTGATCGGGCTCGTCAACATCCAGTTCGTCATCTATCACGACGAGGTGTACGTAATCGAAGTGAACCCGCGCTCTTCGCGCACGGTGCCGTTCTTGAGCAAGGTGACCAACATTCCGATGGCCAACGTGGCGACGCGAGTCATTATGGGTGAAAAATTATCCAATATGGGCTACAGCAACGGTCTCTGGCCGGAAGAAAAACAAGTGTCGGTGAAGGTGCCGGTGTTCTCGTTCGCGAAACTGCGCCGCGTTGACACCACGCTCGGTCCGGAAATGAAGTCGACCGGGGAAGTGATGGGCAGAGATGCGAGCTTCCACAAGGCGCTGTACAAAGGGTTGATCGGCTCCGGGATGAAAATTCCCCCAACCGGCGCGATCATCGCAACGGTGGCCGACAAGGACAAGGCAGAAGCGATCGAGATCCTGCGCGGATTCGATCAACTCGGTTACAAAATCGTCGCCACCGGCGGCACGGCGAGCGCCTGCGAGGCAGCCGGATTGCCGGTGACGCGGGTGAACAAGCTGAGCGAAGGCTCGCCGAACATTCTCGACTTGATCCGCAACGGCGAGGCGCACTTCGTCGTCAACACGCTGACCAAGGGCAAGCTGCCGGAGCGCGACGGATTCCGCATTCGCCGCGAGGCAGTGGAGAACGGGGTTGTCTGCTTGACCTCGCTGGATACAGTGAGCGCACTGTTGCACATGCTCGAATCGATCAACTTCTCATCGCGGCCGATGCCGGTGTATACGGGTCAATGATGAAGGACGCCGCAACAGAAAACGCCGGCCGCATCATGGTCGCTCTTGACTACCCTGACGCAGGCGCTGCCGAACGCCTGCTGACCGAACTGCAAGGCATTCCGTGCTATATGAAGGTGGGTATGCAGCTGTTTTACGCCGCCGGCCCAAGCTTCGTCGATACGCTGAAGCAGCGCGGGTACAAAGTATTCCTTGATCTGAAGCTGCATGACATCCCGAACACGGTCAAGGGCGGCTCGGAATCGATCGCCCGGCTCGGCGTCGACATGTTCAACGTGCATGCGGCAGGAGGATCAGCGATGATGGAAGCCGCGCTCGAAGGCGTGGACAAGGGGTTAGCTAGCCGTCAAGCCGCGAGCCGCCCGCTTGTCATCGCCGTCACGCAGCTGACCAGCACGAGCCAAGCCGTGCTGAACGGGCAAATCGGCATCGCCGGCTCCGTCGAAGCGGCGGTGCTCCGCTACGCCGAGCTCGCCAAGCAAGCCGGGCTCGACGGCGTCGTCGCTTCGGCGCTGGAAGTCGCGCCGATCAAGCAAGCTTGCGGCGCCGGCTTCGTCGCCGTCACCCCGGGCATTCGCCCGCAAGGCGCCGATGCAGGCGACCAAGCCCGCGTCTTGACGCCGCGCGAGGCGATCGCCCAAGGCTCCGATTATTTGGTCATCGGCCGGCCGATCACGGCTGCCGCCGACCCGCGCCAAGCATTAGAATCGATTATCGAGGAGTTGTGTTAACATGAGCGCTTCCCCTGAATTGTCACGTCAAATTGCTGCTTCATTGCTGGAAATCGGGGCCGTTACCCTGCGTCCCAGCGATCCCTTTACGCTGACATCGGGACTGAAATCGCCGATATACTGCGACAACAGGCTGACGATTTCCTACCCGCATATTCGCGAGCAAATCGCTGAAGGTTTTGCCTCGATCATCCGCGATCGCTTTCCCGACACAGAAGTCATCGCCGGAGTGGCAACCGGCGGCATCCCGCACGCCGCCTACGTATCGCAGAAGCTGGATTTGCCGATGATTTACGTTCGCGACAAAGCGAAAGGCCACGGCAAAGAGAACGTCATCGAAGGCGTGCTCAACCCCGGCAGCAAGGTCGTGCTGATCGAGGATTTGTTTTCGACCGGCGGCAGTTCGATCAAGGCGGCGCTCGCCGTCCGCACGGCAGGTTCGAAAGTTTCCTCGGTGATCGCCATCTTCACCTACCAATTGCAGCAAACTTCCGACGCGCTGGCTGCCGATCACATTCCGTGGGAGACGCTATCCAATTACACCGCGCTGATCGAAGTCGCCGAAGAGCGCGGCTTCATTAAACAGGAAGAAGTCGCTATTCTCCATTCGTGGCGGCAAAACCCGGCGGCGTTCGGGAAAACCAAAGTGTAACCCCAACCTGATTCGTCCGTTTGACTGGGAAGCTTGAGCCGACCCCTGTCGAACGGACTTTTTTCTTTTTGTCAGATTCAAGAAGATCAGTTATACTATACTCGAATG
>JAJFMO010000294.1 GCA_020697475.1 Paenibacillaceae bacterium
ACGCCCTTCGGCACATAAATGAAGCTGCCGCCCGACCAAACCGCGCTGTTTAGCGCCGCGAATTTGTTGTCACTCGGCGGAATAATCGTCCCGAAGTACTCTTTGAAAAGTTCCGGATGCTCACGAAGAGCCGTATCGGTGTCGGTGAAAATAACTCCTTGATCGGACAGTTCCTTTTGCATGCTATGGTAAACAACTTCGGACTCGTACTGTGCAGATACGCCGGCCAGAAACTTCTGCTCCGCCTCGGGAATCCCCAGCTTGTCGAACGTCTCCTTAATGTCCGTCGGTACTTCGTCCCACGTCTTGCCTTGCTTCTCGGACGGCTTCACGTAATATTGGATTTCCTGGAAATCCAGATCGTCCAGATCGCCACCCCAACGCGGCATCGGTTTCTTGTTGAAAATTTCCAGCGACTTCAAGCGAAAGTCCAGCATCCACTGCGGCTCGCCCTTCATGCGCGATATTTCCACTACAATTTCCTTCGTCAAGCCTTTGCCCGAATGAAACACGGACTGATGCTCGTCGCGGAAGCCATATTTATAATCTTCCATTTCCGGCATTTTCTTAGCCATTGCTCTAACCTCCAGTCAAATTATGATCCTGATAAAAATGATTCCCAATAAGTCCACTGCAACCTACCCGCGGTCCGCCTGCTCCACGCCTTTGCGCAAAGCGTTCCAGGCGAGCATTGCGCATTTGATGCGTGCCGGAAACTTGTTGACGCCCGACAACGCCTCGATGTCTTCATATTCAAACTCAGCCGGTTCACCCTTCATCATCCCGGAAAATTGTTCGGCCATCGCTACCGCTTCTTCAAGCGTCTTGCCCTTGACCGCATCGGTCATCATCGATGCCGAGGAAAGGCTGATTGAGCATCCTTCGCCGACAAACCGGGCGTTCGCCACTTTGCCGTCTTGCACTTGCAGCTGCAGCGAAATTTTGTCGCCGCATGTCGGGTTGTTCAGCTCGATCGTCACTCCGTCGTCTTCGAACTTGCCGCGGTTGCGCGGATTTTTATAATGATCCATGATTACCCTGCGGTACAAATCATCCAATTGCATGGCCGAAAAACTCCTTTGTACGGATTAGCCCGTCAGCCAGTCTGTCGATGTCTTCCTCCGTATTATACAAATAAAAGCTTGCCCGTGCAGTAGCCGTTACATTCAAAATTCTCATCAGCGGCTGGCAACAATGGTGACCGGCGCGAATCGCGATGCCTTCGGCGTCAAGCACGGTCGATACATCGTGCGGGTGGATATCACCCAAGTTGAACGTCACCAGTCCGGCTCGACCCTCGCGTGGTCCATAGATCGCGATGTCGTCCAGTCGACTGAGCCGATCGAGCGCATAGGCCGCCAACTGCACGCCGTGTTGATGAATTTCGTCCATGCCGACCTGCTCCAGAAAATCAATCGCTGCCCCGAGCCCGATCGCTCCGGCAATCACCGGCGTGCCGCCCTCGAACTTCCACGGCAGTTCTTTCCATGTCGACTCGTACAAGTCAACGTGGTCAATCATCTCGCCGCCGAACTCGACCGGCTCCATCTTCTCCAGCAGCGCCTTCTTGCCGTACAGCGCGCCAATCCCGGTCGGGCCGCACATCTTATGGGCGGACAACGCATAGAAGTCGCAGTCGAGATCTTGCATGTCGACCTTCAAATGCGGGGTGCTCTGCGCCCCGTCCACTAGTATGACTGCTCCGTGCTTGTGAGCGAGCGCCGCAACTTCCTTCACCGGGTTGACAGTGCCGAGCACGTTCGACACGTACGTCATCGCCACTACCTTCGTCCGGTTGGTTATCGCCGCTGCAGCATCTTCCAGCCGGATCGTTCCGTCGTCCTGCAACGGGATGTACTTCAGCGTTGCACCGGTCGCCTTGGCCGCCTGCTGCCACGGGATCAAGTTGCTGTGGTGTTCCATCGGCGTCAGCACGATCTCGTCGCCTTCGCTCAGTACCGACCGCGCATAGCTTGTTGCCGCCAGGTTGATCGCCGCCGTCGTCCCGCGCGTGAAAATAATCTCCTGCGACGACTTGGCGTTGATAAAGCGAGCCAGCTTCTCGCGTGCCCCTTCGTACGCATCGGTCGCCCGCGAGCCGAGCGTATGCACGCCGCGATGCACGTTGGCGTTGTCCGTCTCGTAGTAGTGCTTGAGCGCCTCAATCACCGACCTCGGCTTCTGCGACGTTGCGGCGCTATCCAGATAGATAAGCGGGTGTCCGTTCACTTCCTGGTTCAATATTGGAAACAGCTCACGAATTTGCGCGGCGTTCATGACCCAGCTTCCTTTCCACCAAATCCTGAAGTTGCTCCTGAATCCGTGAAATCGGAATTTCCGACACGACGGGAGCCAGGAACCCGTATATGATCAATTTCATCGCCTGCTCGCGGCTGATTCCACGCGACATCAAATAGTACAATTGATCGGCGTTCACTTGCCCGACGCTGGCTGCGTGTCCGGCTTTCACATCGTCCTCGTCAATCAGCAGGATCGGGTTCGCATCGCCGCGGGCGCGCGGGCTCAGCATCAATACCTTCTCTGTCTGCTGTCCGTTCGCACCGGTCGCGCCTTTCTCGATCTTCGTGATCCCGTTGATAATCGCCGTCGACTGATCGCGCATGACTGCGCGAGTAATCATGTCACTGTCGGTCGCTTTGCCGAAGTGCACCGCCCTCGTCGTTAAGGAAAGCTTCTGCTCGCCGGAGCCGACGCAGATCACCTTCGCATCCGAGCTTGATCCGCTCCCCATGAGCAACGACGTCGTATCGGACATCGAGTCGCCGTAGTTCATCTCGCCGATCACCCAGTTGATCTGCCCATCGTTCTCAACGTGGCCGCGCCGATAAGACAAATCCGTAATCGACTTGTCCAGATTGAGCGTCGATGCGAAATTGACTCTGGCGCCGGGATGGACGAACACTTCGGTTATGGCATTTTTCACCAAATGGTTGGTCAATTCACCGGAACCGTAAGTATCGACATACGTAACCGCACTGTTCGCTTCAGCCACGATCAGGACGTGAGGCGCGAACCTTGCCTGCGAGTCGTCGATATAGAAAATCGCCTGCACCGGCTCCTCGATGACCACGTTGCGTGGAATATAGAGGAACGCCCCGCCGCTCCACAGACCCGCATGCAGCGCCGTCAGCAAATTCTCTTCCTTCTTAATAATGTTCATAAAATAGTTCCGAACAAGCTCCCCGTGATCCTTGAGCGCTTGCTCCATGCTGCAGAAAATGACGCCGCGCGACGCCAAATCCGGCGAAAGCCGGCTGTATGCCACACCGGAATTATAATGGATCAATAAGTTATTCGGCAGCGCATCGGTATCCAACAGTCGGGTGGCCGCTTCCGGCAAATCGCGTGGATCGGTCACCTCCCGAGTCGCTTGATGAACGCCGAGGAAATTGAGGTTCCAACGATCGATTCGAACTTTGTCCAGCTTGGGCAATTCCAGCTTGCCAGCCAAGTCCAGGCCGTCCGCGCGAAGGCCGGTCATCCATTCCGGTTCCTGCCTGCTGCGGGATAATTCAATGACCGAATCCCGATCCGCCGGAAGAATGGTCTGTGTACTCATGATAATCCTCCTTCACTCTCCGGTCGATTAATGTCGGGGTGCGATCGTGTTCATCGGCATTTTGACTTCGGGCTCCTTGCCCACCGTCTCATCCTCGATGCCCAGCTCTTCCTTCACCCAGTCGTAGCCTTCGGATTCCAACCGTTCAACCAGCTCCGGACCGCCGGACTTGACGATCGCGCCGCGCATCATGACATGCACGACATCAGGCTTGATATAGGTCAGCAACCGCTGGTAATGGGTGATGATCAGGAACCCGCGCTCCTCGCTGCGCAGCTCGTTCACGCCGGCGGCGACGATCCGCATCGCGTCGATGTCGAGACCGGAGTCGATCTCGTCCAAGATGACCAACTTAGGTTCCAGCAGCATCATCTGCAAAATTTCGTTGCGCTTCTTCTCTCCGCCGGAGAATCCTTCATTTAAATAACGGTGAGCGAACGCCGGGTCCATCTCCAACGTCTTCATCTTTGCTTCCATCAGGCGGATGAAGCGAATAAGCGACAGCTCGTTGCCTTCGCCGCGTCGGGCGTTGATCGCGCTGCGCAAAAAGTCGGCGTTGGTGACGCCGGTAATCTCGCTCGGATATTGCATTGCCAGGAACAAGCCGGCTCTCGCCCGCTCATCGACGGCCATAGATAATACATCTTCGCCGTCAAGCGTCACCGAGCCTCCCGTAATCTCGTATTTCGGATGACCCATGATCGCCGATGCCAGCGTACTCTTGCCGGTACCGTTCGGTCCCATGATGGCGTGAACTTCCCCGCCCTTCACATCCAGGCTGACGCCCTGCAAAATTTCCTTGCCCTCAACGGACGCCCGCAAGCCGTCAATGACTAGTCTCGGTTGATTTCCCATCTTCGACATTCCTTTCAACAATGTGGTGATCGACGCAAACGGCCGCTTCCTTATAGTAAGTTTTAACTTAGAATTATTCTAACGTTATGCCGCACCTGTGCACACGCTAAATGATTCTCAGTGATTCTCAACTACGATAAATTCATTATACTCTAATGCGCGGAAGAATAAAAGCTACCCGAGCGCGGACATTTATTTTATACTGTACGTATTGTTCAATGGGCATGTATCAAAGTTTTTGGGAGGAAACAGGATGGCAGAGTACCACCCCCTAACGGAAAAGGAAGCGATCGAATACGCGGCGGCTTTGCCCGGGTTTTTCGGTTCAGGCGCGCAACTTGCTTGCCGGGAGATCGGCGACGGCAATTTGAATTTAGTATTTCACATTCATGAGCAAGCATCCGGCATAAGCTTGATTATGAAGCAGGCGTTGCCCTATGCCAAAGTCGTTGGCGAGTCGTGGCCTCTGACGCTCGATCGGGCGCGCATCGAGAGCGAGGCGTTGGCGATCCACTATCGGCTTTGCCCGGGCTTGGCGCCGCAAATATATAAGTACGACGCCGACCTGGCGCTGACCGTGATGGAAGATTTGAGCGACCATGTCATTATGCGTCGGGGCTTGATGGAGTGCAATAAGTACCCGTTGTTCGCCGGACATATCGGACATTTTCTCGCGCATACGTTGTTTTACACTTCGGATTTGGGGATGAACCAGCAGGAGAAGAAGCTGCAGATGGGCCGGTTCATCAACCCTGAGCTATGTAAAATTACCGAGGATCTTATTTTCGATCATCCTTATACCGATGCGGACACGAATAACTTCGACCCGAGCATCCGTCCTGAAGTGGAAGCGATCTGGGCCGATCGGGAGCTGCACTTGCAGGCGGCGCGGCTGCGGGAGAAGTTTCTGACCCAGGCGCAGGCGCTGCTTCATGGAGATCTTCATACGGGCAGTATTTTTGTGACGGCCGAATCAACCAAAGTGA
>JAJFMO010000295.1 GCA_020697475.1 Paenibacillaceae bacterium
ACGTAATGAAGGTGTACGAGGCGGCGCTTGTCTCGGACGGGAAGCGGATGGAGATCGATGCTTGAACTGAAATCCGCTAGTCGGATACTTGCATCGAAAACCGGGAAAACGGGGTATTATAGGGAGTATCTGGAACGGTTTGCCGTTTGCAGGTTAGGCCGCCATTGCAACCGCCATGACGTCAATAGGACATTCCAGGGAGGATTTGACTGTGCCTAGCAGAGACCCAAGTAAACCGAACATTGTGTTTATTTTAACGGACGATCAAGGCGCGTGGGCGATGGGATGTGCGGGAAATCAAGAAATTATAACTCCGAATCTGGATCGCATCGCCGCCGAAGGAATGAGGTTTACGAATTTCTTCTGTGCGTCACCGGTATGTTCTCCGGCCCGCGCGTCGCTGTTGACAGGTCGCATTCCGTCGCAACACGGAATTCACGACTGGTTGAAGGGCGGAAACGAGGGTCCGGATGCGCTGGAATTTCTGGCCGGGCAAAGAGCATATACGGATGTGTTGGCCGAACACGGCTACCGCTGCGGAATTTCCGGCAAATGGCACATGGGCGACAGTGTGACGCCGCAGAAAAGCTTTGCCGATTGGTGTGTGCATCGCCGCGGAGGCAGCCAGTATTACAATTCTCCGATGGTCAGGGACGGAGTGGAGTACACGGAGACCGGTTATCTTACCGATCACATTACCGATGTGGCACTGGAGTATCTGGAGCAGTATGCGCAAGGGGAATCGCCGTTTTATTTAAGCGTGCATTATACCGCACCTCATTTCCCTTATCTCAACAATAATCACCCTCAAGCCTACAGAGATTTGTACAAAGACTGTGCGTTCGACAGTTGCCCGCAAGAGCCGACGCATCCCGATATATGGGCAAAATCGGTTCCGGAAGTAGCGAGGGATCTCCGTGGTTGTCTCGTCGGTTATTTCGCCGCGGTTACGGCGATGGATGCGAATGTCGGCAGAATCGTCAACCGGCTCGATGAGTTGAAGCTTCGCGAGAACACGCTGCTCATCTTCACAGGCGACAACGGGTTCAGTTGCGGTAAACACGGATTTTGGGGCAAAGGCAACGGCACGTTCCCGCAAAACATGTTCGATATTACGGTAAAAGTGCCGTTCATCGCCAGTCAGCCCGGTCGTATACCGGCAGGGACGATCTGCGAAGAGCTGGTGAGCGCCTACGATTTCATGCCTACCCTGCTTGATTATGCCGGGTTGCCTTACGAGCCCGCCGAACCGTTGCCGGGAACTTCGTTCGCGCCGCTGCTCGCGGACGGTGAGACGAAGTCCGACAAAGTTGTCGTCGTGCACGATGAATATGGACAGGTACGAATGATCCGCTCGCGGGAATGGAAATATATTCACCGCTATCCTTACGGACCGCACGAATTGTATCATTTGACCGTCGATCCGGATGAAAGAATCAACCTGATTAACGAACCAAGCTGCCAATCGGTAGTCAAGGAGATGAAGGCCGGATTGGAAGCCTGGTTCGTCCGATACGTCGACCCTGACCTGGATGGAACGCACGAACCGGTCACCGGACGGGGGCAGCTGTTTTTGGCCGGACCGGCCGGCGCCGGAGCCAAAGCGTTCGAGTCGTTTGAGGAAACATAATCTATCCGGCCGAAAAGATCAACATTTAAGGAAGAATACTAGCGGATTAAGGTGGTTTAAGCATGGCGCTTCAGGAAGATTATATTGAAAGAGTATACGCGGGGTGGCTGGGCAAAGTGATCGGCGTCCGGCTCGGCGGCAACATCGAGAACTGGACGTACGAGCGGATCGAGCGGACGTTCGGAGAGGTGACCGGTTACCTGCATGAGTTTAAAAACTTCGCCGCCGACGACGACACGAACGGACCGATGTTTTTCCTGCGGGCGTTGGACGATTACACGCATACGCGGGACATCACGGCCGAGCAAATGGGGCTGACCTGGCTCAACTATGCGCCGGACAGCCACGGGTTTTACTGGTGGGGCGGCTACGGGCGCTCGACGGAACATACAGCTTATTTGAATTTGAAAAATGGCATCATGGCGCCGCGATCCGGCTCGATCGAGCAGAACGGGACGGCGGTGGCAGAGCAAATCGGCGGGCAAATCTTCATCGACGTGTGGGGCATGATCGCTCCTGGCAACCCGAGCTTGGCGGCGGAATACGCCGAGAAGGCGGCCAGCGTCTCGCACGACGGCAACGGCAAGTACGGCGGGATGTTTATCGCCGCCTGCGTCGCCGCTGCATTCGCAAAAGACAACGTTCACACCATAATCGAAGAAGGCTTGGCGGTCATCCCCGCGGATTGCGAATACGCCCGCGTTACCCGCGACGTGATTGCCTTTCACGCGGCGCATCCCGACAACTGGCGCGACGCGTTTCGCTACGTCAAGGCGAATTACGGCTACGACAAATATCCCGGCCATTGCCACATCATCCCCAATTCGGCGGTGATTGTGCTGTCGCTGTTGTACGGTGAGGGGGATTTCTCCCGCTCGATCAACATTTGCAGCATGTGCGGCTGGGACACCGATTGCAACGTGGCTAACGTAGGCGCGATTATTGGCGTCATGCACGGCCTGTCCGCTATCGACATGAGCTGGCGCCAACCGATCAACGACTTTCTGTGTTGCTCGAGCGTCATTGGTTCGCTCAACATTCTCGATCTGCCTTGGTGCGCATCGTATATCGCCAAGCTCGGGTATCGGGTCACCGGCGAACCGGTTCCGGCCGAATGGCGCGGTATTCTCGACGAGACGGCGGCGAAATTCCACTTCGAATACCCCGGCTCGACGCACGCGTTCCGGCTCGATTCAGACGAACCGCTGCATGCAACCGGCGTGATCTCCAACACCGACGAGGCGGCAGCTTTCGGCAAACGCTCGCTGCGCGTGCTGTTCGACCGCGTGCAGGGCGGCTTGGGCTACCGGGCGTACCTCCAAACGTACTACCGGCCGCAAGACTTCAACGACAGCCGGTACGACCCGTCGTTTTCGCCGATCGTGTACCCGGGCCAGACGGTGTCGGTGCAAGTAATGGTACCGGCTTCGAACGGATTCCGGGTGAAGGCCCGATTGTTCATCAAGGATGGCAATGCGAACCGTTGCCATTACAGCGAAGCGGTAGAGCTCCCGGCAGGCGAATGGACACGGCTGCAATACGACATCCCGGCGATGAACGGCGTTTGTATCGAGCAAGCGGGTGAGCCAGCTGACGGTGCTTCGCGGGCTGTGGACCCTCGAAGACGGGCGGTTGAGCGGCAGCTTCCAAGGCGAGCCGGCGGAAAGCTACACCGGGCAGCTGTCGTGGGACGATTATATGTTCAGCGCGAGAATGACGCCGCACTTAGGCGACCACCACCGCATCAATTTCCGTGTGCAAGGCGGCATCCGTTCGTATGCGGCGGGGCTCGCGCCGGACGGCAAACTCGTGCTGCTGAAGAACGACAACGGCTATCGCATGTTGAGCGAGGCGGCGTTGCCTTGGAGGCACGGACGGGAGATGGACATTCGCGTGACGACGGCCGCGAACCGGTTCCAAATTGCCGTCGACGGCAACGTCCTGATCGATTATGTCGACGAGGATCATCCGTATTTGAACGGAATGATCGGCTTTTCCAATGCGGGCGGCAGCCGCACGTTGTACTCCGGTTTTTCCGTTAAAGGAGGAAAGACGCAATGAGCCAACCGAATATTGTCGTCATCTGCAGCGATCAGCACCACCCCTTATTAACCGGCTACCGCAACCACCCGTACATTCAGACTCCGAATTTGGATCAGCTGGCGGCGGAAGGCACCTTTTTCACCGAAGCTTATTGCAATTGTCCGGTATGCACGCCGAGTCGGATGAGCTTCATCACCGGTAAATACCCGCATCAAATCGGCAGCTGGTTTCTCGGCTGTCCGCTCGATCGGGAGGAGATGACATGGTCGCGCAAGCTGGATCAGGCGGGAATTCCGACAGCGATGTTCGGCAAGATGGACTTCTGCGGGGAATACCAGGACGGCGGGTTCACCGAGTATAAGATCATCAAGAAGCGCGCCGCGTTTAAGCCGTATCCTCGCACGACGCCTCTGCCGTCGAGGCTCGAAGGCAACATTCGCCCCAACAAGCGGACGCTAATCGAGCATGCCGGCATCCGCGAGGAGCGGGTGACGGACGGCGAGAATGGCTACAACGACAAGCTGGGGTTCTACGACCACGACCGGATCGTCACCGATTGGGCGATCGAGTATGTGCAGGAGAAGGGGCGGCAGGCTGCGGAAGCGGCCGGTCAGGCTGGCGGGGCCGATCAGGCGAAGCAAACAGATTCCAAACCGTGGGCGATGTACGTCGGGCTGATGTTCCCCCATTGGCCGTATACGGTGCCGGAACGATTTTTTAACATGTATCATCCGGATAAGCTTGTCATGCCGTTCGACGCGCATTTCCCCAATGAGAATTTGCATCCGCAAATTCGCAACATGCAGAAAGTGCTGAACCTGGACGGCATTACGGAAGAGATGATCCGCAACACGCTGGCAGCCTATTACGGGATGATCACAGCGATGGATGAAAATGTCGGGCGTATCGTCGCGGCGCTCAAGGAGCAAAATTTGTACGACAACACGTACATCGTATACATGTCCGACCATGGCGAGAGCCTGGGCGAACACGGCCTGTTCTATAAGCAGTGCAGCTATGAGGCGTCTGTCGGGATTCCGCTCATTGTCAAGGGACCGGGTTTGCCGGCCGGGCAGCAAATCGACGATCCCGTGACGCTGGTCGACCTGTACCCGACAATCATGGAGATCACCGGGCTCGTGGCGGAGCCGGATCGGCCGGGACACAGCTGGCTGCCGCTCATTCAGGCAGGGAGCCGGGCTGCGATGGGCGAGGGGACGGATCGTCCCGACTGGGCATTTTCCGAGTATCATGGAAATTTCTTTAAACAAGATTGGTATATGCTGCGGCGCGGCGACTACAAGTACACGTACTACGTCAACGACCGGCCGTCGTTGTACAATTTGGCGGACGATCCGCGCGAGATGAACGATTTGGCGGGCGATCCCAAGTATGCTGAAGTGTTGAAGGAGTTCGAATCGCTGCTGCGCGGGATTACCGATCCGGAAGCCGTGTCGCTGCAGGCGAAGCGGGATTTGGGGCTGATCGGTAAGAATGGCGAAGATTATACGTTGTCGCTGACCGATCCGCAGCTGCAAGAGATGATCAAGCAAGGGGTCTTTGCGAACGAGCCGGAATTTCCCCAATGGGAAGAGAAGGCTTGAGTATAACGTCGGCGTGGGCGGGTGAAAATGAACAAAGTGGAAAATACGGAACGATTTCCTCGCCCGGCGCCGAACGAACACACAAGGAGGTACGAAAGATGAGGAGCAAGAAAGGTTGGTTTACGGGGTTAAGTTTGATAATGAGCTTAGGGTTGGTTCTCAGCGGCTGCGGCAGCAGCGGTCAGAGCGGGCAGCAAGCAGGCGGCGACAATGGGGCGAAGCAAGGCGGCGAGACGCCTCCGGCGCAGACGGCGACTCCGCCGAAGGTATCGACGGAGCCGGTGACGATGTCGTTCTTGCAGACGTCCGCTGCCATGACGGACGAAGAGTTCGCCAAGTGGATTGTCGCACCGGTTAAGAAGAAATACCCGAACATTACGCTGAACCTCGTACGGCAGGACAAAATCGACAAGCTGGCTGAGTTCGTTACGGCGGGCAATATGCCGGACATCATCTACGCCGGTCCGGTCAGCGCCCGGGAAATCGTCGACTTGAAAGCGGCGGACGATCTGAATGCGCAGATTAAACAGAACAACATCGATATTGCCAAGTTCGATCCTGTCGGCATTGAAGCGATCCAACAATTGGCCGATGGTAAGGAAATGTACGCGCTCCCAATGGGGCTCAACTTCTCGATTATGTACTATAATAAGGACATTTTTGACAAGTTTGCCGTGTCGTATCCGAAAGACGGTTTGACATGGGACGATGCGATTGAGCTGGCCAAGCGGGTGACTCGAACGGAAGACGGCGTCGAATACAGGGGATTGGCGATTAACGGCAACTCCAACCGGTTGGGCGAGCAACTCAGCTTACCGATGGTCGATCCGAAAACGTTGAAGGGCGTACTGCAAACCGACAAATGGAAGCTGGTTATGCAGACGTATCAGAAGCTGTACACGATTCCGGGGAACTATCTGGAGCCCAAAGACGGGGTCAACGCGTTCGAGAAGGACCGCTATGTGGCGATGTTCGCCGGCATGAGCGCGCGGATCGGCGAGCTGGAGCAGATGCAAAATCAAGGCAACCCGATGAACTGGGATATGGCGACGACGCCGACGTTCAAGGAAGCACCGAAGATGGTGTTCGGCAACGGGCCGTATTATTTGATGCAATCCACAAACAGCAAGCATAAGAACGAGGTGTTCGCGATCATCGATCTGTTGACCCAGGACGAAGAGCAAACGATGATCAGCAAGCAGGCGCGACGCAGCGCCTTGAAGGATAAGAAGTATCAGGATATTTTCGGAACGGAACTGGCTTCGATGAAGGGGAAAAATATTGCGGCTGTCTTCAAAATGACCCCGGCGCCGCTGCCGCCGACCACGATTTATGAGACGGACGGATTCAACCAAGTCGTTGCTGCTGGACGGCTGGTGGCGAAAGATCCGGCTCTCGACGTGAACACAGTGCTGCGCGACGCGGAAGAGAAGCTGAACAAGGCGATTGAAGCGAAGAAGTGAGGCTTGGAACTTTTAGGTTTCGTTAGGCGTTAATATTAGCGGCTGAAGTGTGGCGGTGATTGCCGGATATGTGGGCGGTCGCCGCCGCCTTGTGGCTAACGACTGTATGAGGCGCTATTTGGGCTTTTTTGCTGCTGTAAGCTTCTAACAATTGTGAGCGACGCTATTGTGCCATTCTGATCGAAAATTGGGCTCAAAATCGCAAATAGCAGCTGTGGCAATCGCTAGAATGGAAAGTTGGGTTATTTGGCGGAAATAACGATTGTCGCAGTCGTTAGAATTTTTTTGCGAGAGCTGGAAAAGTGGATAATGATGTAAAGCGGCGGTTATGGGAGATGAGAGCGCGAATGCGAATGGGCGGGTTGCTGCTGGCGCTGGCGTTAGTCTGGATGCAATTGGGGTGTCAGTCGGTGGGTAATGGAATGTCGGGAAACGACGGTCAGGTGAAAAAGGGAGCTTCCGAGCTGGGGCAAGTGTCACATGCGAGTCTGCAGCAGGCGGATGGACAGCCGGTGACGGATGCGCAACGTGTGGAAGCACAACAGGCGGAGGGGCAAGCGGAGGAAGCGGGGCGCGCGGATCTCGGGAAAGCGGCGGCCGACCAAAGGGAGTCCACGAATGTGGCACCTCAGTTGGTCACCTACCCGCAGCCTGATGGAGTTCCGGCTTCCCCTTTCTACTCCGTCAAGGTGAAGCAAGCGGATCGCGTACAGAACAGCTTCACCTACATCAGCAAAAATACCTTTCCGCGAGTGAACATTTTTAGCGATGATACTTCGTGGACGACTTTTTCTTTTGCCGGAAAAGTGACTGTGGTTGTCGAGACGATGGGCGTAAAGGTGAACACGTGTAAAATTTTGCCGTCAAGGTTGGGAATCGAGCCGCGAATATACCCGGACCGAGTGGAATTCGACCTAACTCAAGCCGCCAAGTTGTCGGTGGAAATCAATGGCGAGATCCGCCACCCGCTCCTCGTCTTCGCCGATCCTCCAGAGAGCGAGCCGGTTCCCGAACCGGGCGACAACGTGCTGTATTATGGCCCGGGAGTGCACAACGTCGGCAAAGTGGAAGTGAAGTCGAACGAGACGGTATACATCGCCGGCGGCGCTTATGTGAAGGGCTACTTCGAAGGTGGCACGAACAAGCACGACGTCGTCATCCGCGGCCGCGGCGTTTTATCCGGAGAGGACGACCCGCACAAGTCGCACCACATGATTCAAATCATGGGGAACAATACGCACGACATCCGGATCGAAGGGATTACGATCGTCAATTCCCCTTGGACGCATATTCGGCTGTGGGGCAAGCATAACACGGTTCGAGATGTCAAAATGATCAGCTGGTACTACAACACGGACGGAGTTCTTCTCGGTGCGGATTCGTTGCTGGAAGACAGCTTCTTCAAACTGAACGACGATGCGATCAAGCTGTACCATTCGGGCATTACGGTGCGCAATTGCGTGATCTGGCAGCTGATGAACGGGGCGCCGTTTCAGTTGACGTGGAACGTGTCCCAGCGGACGCGGGATGTAACGGTGTCCGATTGCGACGTCATTCGCGTCGAGCACTACAAAGACTGGGACAATCGCGGGGTATTCAACTCGATCCATGGAGGAACTGGCTATTTGAGCGATTACGTGTTCCGGAACATTTTTATCGAAAATGCCAATTTTCGCCTGGTCAAGCTGATCTTCAAAAAGAGCCAATACAACGAGAA
>JAJFMO010000296.1 GCA_020697475.1 Paenibacillaceae bacterium
GCCAGTTCAGGAGGCAGGTTGGCCGTTGTCGCCTCGAATGGGAGGAGGCAGCGCGCGGCGGCGAGATTCGGCTCATCCGTCGTCCGTGCGGACAACTTGTCACCTAGGCGGTCTGCGATATCCCGGCGATTGCCGGACGTTCACGGGGATGTGGCAAGCTCGCCGCCGGTGCGAGGAAGACAGAGCACTGTGCAACGGACGGTAGCGAGAATGAAGAACCCGTTGTACGAACGGCCTGCGGTTTCTAGAATCAGACCGTTCGCGACCAAGGCGAGCGATGTATGGGATAGAACCGACAGAGCGGATGTGAATCGCGGTTACTCCTTCTTGTCGCGGTATAAGCCATCTCGTCAAGGGGATCGCATCTCGCCTCGTCGGAGACAGCTTCCGCAACGGGATCTCATCGAGCCCAAAAGGCGGGAACCGGCAAATATGGCGGCTGTTCCATTCACGGAGTCAAACATTTCTGACGATGTGTCAGCCGTACGACAGATGCGGGCAGCTTGGGCTGCGTCTGGCAGTGGGCTTGCGGCTTCGCGACCGATTGTCGCGGACAAGCCGGTCCGCCGCTCGCGAGTTGACTATGCGCCGGTTCAGCGAGCGGTGCTTGCCACCGCGCGGGCGCCCGTCATGAGAGCCATTGGCGCGGCGCCAGAAGCTAGCGCTGTGCGCCGGAGCCGCCGGAACGAGGAGCGGAGTGCGCAGTCAGCCCGCGGGATGATTTTGTGGCGACGGGTTGTGTCCGCCTCTCCCGCAGAAGGGCCTAAGGCAGCAGGCGGAGTTCTGAATTTACGACATGGCGTCATTGTATCTCGCGAGTTGTCGAACTTCCGCTTTGGCTCGCAGCTTAGGCGGCAGCTTGATGCATCTGCGAGTCCCACGCCGAGGGCGCGTCAGCCGTGGCATCTCTTGCAGCGCATAGCGCTAATCGCGCCGCGCGCCGCTGCTTCCATGGCCGAGAAGCGCCAAGGCGCGGCGGATGTTCTTTCTTCATCTGCCGCATCTGTCGCGTCCCGCATCGGCAGCCGTACGTTGGCGATTGCGGCGCGTCGTGAGCCAGCACAGCTGTCTCGCGTCGCAAGTCCGGCTTCGGAAATGTCTGTTGCGCCGCGCTCGACTGTAGCGCATGCCGCTCGTACGGGTGCCGTAGCCCAACGCGCCGTATCGGCCGTCCGCGGCTCGCACCTCTACGTTGCGCACGCTGCCGAGTCGGTGCCGGCCATTACGGTGGTGCAACGGCAACGCAGCGTGAGTTCCGTTCCGGCAGCATGGACGCAACCGGGTGCATTAGCTGCTGCGAATGGAGCCGAATATATGCCGCCCCGCGCTATGACAAGCGGCGGTTCGTTGATCCTCCGCCAGCGGACGCAGCATATGCTGCCGCTCCGAGCGCCGACGAGCGGCGGCTTGCTACAGACCAAGTCATTGGCCGCGCCGGTCGCTAATTTGCGTCATGGCCGCTTGATTCAGGCGGTTGCGCATTCCGCTGTAGTCCAGCTTCGCCCCGTTTCCCTTGCGGGCGCCCCGGACGCTCCAGCTGCCTTCTCGCCGCGCGGTTCTGCCAAGGGACCGTCAGCTTCGGCAGGAACGCCGGCCGCTCCAGCGCTGGCCGCAGGACAATACGTCGTCGGGTTTTTCCCCGCTATGGCACGCGGACCGTTGAAGCAACTACGGCGAGTGCAGCTTGCGAGGTTGCCACTCGGTCCGGCGCTGCAGCCGCTAGAGCAAAGTGCTGCGCAACACCCCCGGCGGTTGCCACCACTCGCATGGATGCCACGCAGGTCGCTGCTTCAGCCGCCTGCACAGCGAGCGCCGCTTCCGTCCCGCGTGTTAGCACCGCTCACGCCACTGCCGCGCACAGCGCCCGCCGTGCCCGCCCGCGCCGCCGAAGCGCCTGCCGCCCAATCCGTCGGCCGCCCTGCCGCGCTCACGCCCCGCCTCGCCGGCGGTCCCGGCTCCGCAGCTGCGGTCCCTGCCGCCTCACCGGCAGTTCCGGCTCCGCCGCGGCCCACCCCGCTCCGCTCCAGCCGCCCCGCGGCGCACACGTCGCCGGCTCCGCTCGCGTACCGGGCGGGCGGCCCGCCGGCTTCGCCCGCCGCGACCGCTCAGCGGAGCCTCGCCGCACGCATTGGCGCTCCGAGCGGCGACCGCGCAATGGCTGCGGTGTCCGCCCCGCCGATGCAACGCCAGGTCGCGCCTATGCACCTGAGCGTCGTTTCCAAAGCGTCGCCGCCCGGGCAGACGAAAGATCCGGCGGTCGAGACGCTGCAGCACACGGTGAAAGCAGTGGAAGCGGAGCTGCAGAAAGCGAAGGAGCGGTGGGAGAAGCCGCAGATCGATATGACGCGGCTCGCCGATCAAATGTACCGGGAACTGACGAAACGCATGCGTTTCGAGCAGCAGCGCAGGGGATTGTAAGCAAGTCGGCAAGTGGCCGCCAAACCGGCCGGTAAATTAAAGAAGCGGGAGGATCGCGGCGATGGCGTTGAAAAAAGCGATGATTATGGTGGAACGCGGCAACAAGACAACGGAGCGAATCGACGTGCTGTTCAATCCGAACGAATATTCAATTGAAACCAGCAACGAATTTTCGTGGGATACAATTCCCGGTTTGTCGCAGCCAATCGCTTATTTTATTAGCGGCGAAGTGCCGTCGCTGTCGATGGATCTATTTTTTGACACATATGAAAAAGGCACTGACGTGCGCGAGCATACGCAAAAAATTGCCGGTCTGCTGGAGGTCGATAAAGATTTGCATGCCCCGCCGCTGTGCAAATTCGTTTGGGGCTCCATGCAATTCAAAGGCGTGATTGAGAAAGTTACGCAAAAGTATACGATGTTCCTCAATTCCGGCATCCCGGTTCGGGCGACGCTCAGCGTCGTTTTCAAAGCGGTGGCGAGTGTGAAGGAGCAGTACCAGAAAATTCCCCGCGAATCGGCGGATCGGACGAAACAGCGCACCGTGAAGCTCGGGGATCAACTGTGGCGCATTGCTGCCGAGGAGTACGAAGACGCAGGTTTGTGGCGGGAAATCGCCCGCGCCAACCGGATCGAGGACCCGCATAAGCTGGAACCGGGTACCGTGTTGAAGATCCCCCGGCTGCATTAATTAAGGAGAGAATAGCCAATGGCGGATGTGACACTGCCCACGGGCAGTTATGACTACAGCACGTTGGAAACCAAATACCAAGCTTTCATGGCGCCTACGGGCAAAGTCAAATTCAACGGCAACGACGCCGGCGCGATGGCGATCGCCTCGATCCGCATCCAGATGTCGGCGGCCAACGATGCGGACACCGCGACCATTCTGATCACAGACGCTTTCGACTTGGTGGAACGCCAATTCAAGTGGATCGATTCGAGCATCAAGATCGGCAGCACGGTAGAGATCGAGATGGGGTATGTAGACAAACTGACCGCGTTATTTTACGGCCACATCACGTCGATTCAATATCAATTCACGAGTGAAGGTACGCCATCGCTCGTCGTCACGGCCATGGATATCTCGTTCAAAATGATGCGCGGACAGAAATCTCGCCTCTGGAATAACAAGAAAATATCCGATGTGGTCACCGAGATTGCCCAGGAGTACGGCATCAGCTCTTCCACGGTGGATGCGACGACCGAGCAACACGCGGTGCTGGCCAAAGGGCGCGAAAGCGATTATCGGTTTATTCAAAATCTGGCTTTGGGCTTGAATTATGAGTTCTTTTTCGTCGGTAAAAAAATGTACTTTCGTAAGAAGATGTCGGACAAATCCCCGACCGTTACGCTCAGTTATATGAAAAATTTGACCCAGCTGCAGTTGGAGCACAATTTGGCGGAGCAAGTCAGCGAAGTCGAGGTGCGCGGGTGGAATGTGAAAGAGCAGAAGGAAATTACCGGCAAGTCCGGAACGATTCACAAATCGGGCAGCGGACAGAAGACGGGGAAAGACTTGCTGCAGGCGATGGGCGGAGTGTACACCGAGGTCATCTATGCGAATCCCCCGTCGGTTGCGGAAGCGAACAAGATCGCCGAGGCCATCTTAAATGAGCGGGCGCTCAAGCTCGTTTCCGGTGAAGGAGAATGCGTCGGTTTGCCTGAAATTCGGGCTGGCCGTTTCATAAAGTTTGATGGACTGAGCAAAGAATTGAACTTGGCTTACTATGTCACCCGAGCGGTCCATATGCTGGACAGCAACGGTTACCGCACCTTATTCCAAATTCAGGGGAATGTCGTGTAATGATCTACGATTCTTTGGCGGATGCAAATAACCGAATTATGCCCAAGGTGGACGGGGTCATGATCGGCATCGTCACCAACAACAAGGATCCGGAAAATCTGGGTCGGCTCAAAGTAAAAATTCCCGTCATATCCTCGGAAAGAGAGTCCGATTGGATCCGGATGGCGATGCCGTTCGCCGGCAAAGATCGCGGCACCTTGTTTCTCCCGGAGGTGAACGATGAGGTGCTGCTGGCGTTCCACATGGGCGATCTCAGCCAGCCGATCGTCGTCGGTTGCTTGTGGAACGACAAGAACCTGCCTCCAAGCGGAAAAGACGAACAGAACAACGTTCGCAAGCTCGTCTCCCGTTCCGGCCACTCTCTAACGTTCAACGACAAATCCGGCGACGAAAGCGTCTCGCTCGTGACGAAGAAAGGTCTGAAGCTGGAAATTCTCGACAAGTCCGATACGATCAAGCTGCAGGATAGCGCAGGCAGCCACACGATCACGATCAAGGGCGGTTCGGCCGGCGAGGTCGAAGTCAAGAGCGGCGGGACGAAAATTACGATCAACGCTAAGGGAGAGGCGACGATCGAGAGTGCGGGGAAGCTGACGCTTAAGAGCACGAAGGTTGACATCGAGGCTAAGGCGCAGATGACGTTGAAAGCCGGAGCGATGCTCGATCTGAAATCGGACGGAATGATCAATATCAAAGGCTCGATTGTGAAAATCAATTAGAAGCGGACACTTGCAGCGGCGGGCGAAAAGGTGAGAGGGGGAGTCGAACGGATGTCGAAGGCATTCCTGGGCAAAGGCTGGAAATTTCCGATTGAGGTGGATGAAGCGACCGGCCGGATCAAACAATCCGAATACGAGGAAGACATTGCCGAGGCGATTCGGATCATCATCTGGACCGCCAAAGGCGAGCGCATCATGCGCCCGGATTTCGGCTCCGGAATTGAACGTTACTTGTTCGAGGGAACGGACGATATGACGCTGCGGCTCTTGGAGTCCGAGATTGAAGAGGCGGTGCGCATCTGGGAACCGCGGGTATATCGTACCCAAGTGAGCGTGGAGAGGGACATGGAGGTTGCGGAAAAGCTGTTCATCCACGTGCAATACGAGGTGCGTACAACCAATCATCTGTTTAACCAGGTGTATCCGTTCTATTTGCATGAGGGCGCAAATTAATGT
>JAJFMO010000297.1 GCA_020697475.1 Paenibacillaceae bacterium
AGCACATGTCGGTAAAACAAAAGTTCAGTCTGCAAGGCCGTGTTTCCATTGTGACCGGCGGGGCGATGGGGCTCGGCAAAGCGATGGCTGAAGCGCTCGCGGAGATGGGTTCGGATGTAGTCATTGTCGATCACAACCAATCTAAAGCGCAAGAGACAGCGGACTCGATTCAACGGGCGAATGGCGTGCAGGCAGTTGCGCTTGCCGCGGATGTAACGGTACCGGAGGACGGTGTCCGGGTAGCGGATTTGGTTGCGGCGAAGTTCGGCAAAATCGACGTGCTGATCAACAACGCCGGGATTGTCCGGCATGCGCCGGCGGAGGAGATGTCGGTGAAGGATTGGACGGACGTGATGAACGTCCATCTCCAATACGCCGCAATGCCAATGCGCTTACAACGCCTCGAAAGCCGGGGTGATCGCTTTGACGAAGAGCTTGGCCGGCGAATGGGCGAAGCATGGCGTGCGCGTCAACACGATCGCCCCGGGGTACATGAAGACGGATTTGACGAAACCGCTGTTCGAAGCGGGCGGAGAGATGATCGAGACGTGGATGAAGATGACGCCGATGGGGCGGCCGGGAGTTCCGGACGAATTGGGCGGCATCGCGGTATATCTTGCCTCCGATGCGTCATCCTTCGCGACCGGCGGCGTCTTCTCTGTCGATGGTGGGTACACCGCATGGTAAATAAATCTGAAGAGAGGGTGCAATCGATGAAATTTTTTATTTTGACCGATCTTGAAGGTGTCGTCGGGGTGGACAAGTTCACGCAAACGAGAGTGAAAGGGTTGGGAGAAGCGAAGGTGCCGGGAATGAAGCAGCTTGCCCGCGAAGTGAACGCCTGTATCGCCGGCATTCGCGACGTGGATCCCGATGCGGAAATCGATGTTTGGGACGGGCATGGTCCAGGCGGATTGATTCCCGAGGATGTGGTCGGAGGCCGTTACATCAGCGGTTCTGAGAAGCCCTACTTCCACTTGCAAGGATTTGATGCGATGCTGTTCGTCGGGCAGCATGCGATGGCCGGAACCGTCTTTGCACCGCTGTGCCACACCTATTCCTCGATGAACATTCAACATTACAAGCTCAACGGCGTCTTCATCGGAGAGTTCGGCGCCCGCGCGCTGCTGGCCGGGTTTCAGGGGGTGCCGACCATCTACCTATCCGGCGACGATAAAGCAGTGAGCGAAGCGCGGAGCTTCATCCCCGAGATCGAGGCGACGATCGTCAAGCAGGGCACCGGATTGGAGTCGGCAGTCCATCAAGACGCGGATGCGGCTTGCGCGATGATCCGAAGGGATTCGGCCCGCGCGGTCAAGCGAATGAAGTCGATTCCACCGTTCACGGGGATTCGGCCGCCCTACCAGTTGGAGGTTCGCAAATACGCCCCGTACGGTAAAATTCAAGACGGTGCCGAGAAGATCGACGACCGGACCATCTTGCTGAAAGCCGACTCGATTTTTGAATTGGGCATGTTTTAACCGGTTGTTTTCATTTTGAACAAAACACCCCGGTTTACGGGGTTTTCGCTAATCAAATTCTCAAAATTCCCCTGTTCAAAACCCCCTTCTTATGTATAATTAAGAGTGAAAAACATATGAGAGAGGTAGAGCTATGGGGGCCAATATTTCAAGATTTAAGCTGTTGCGAGACATCTTCATCTCCTTCGCCAAGATCGGGCCGGTGACGTTCGGCGGGGGCTATGCCATGATTCCGTTGATAGAGAAAGAAGTCGTGATTCATCGGAAATGGGTAAAAGCGGTCGATGTCGCCGATGTCTTCGCCTTGTCCGAATCGATTCCCGGATCGATCGCCGTCAATTCGGCCACGTTCATCGGCTATCGGATCGCCGGGGTAATGGGCGCGATCGCCGCGTTGTTAGGCGTGATGATCCCGACGTTTCTGATCGTCCTGGGCTTGTGCATTTCTTACTTTTTCGTCAAAGATAACGTTTACGTCGCCGCCGCTTTTAAAGGAATACGCCCCGCCATCGTCGCGCTGATCGCTTATGCGGGATACAAGATCGGCTTGACCGCCATTCTCGACAAAACGACGCTGGCGTTCACCGTCCTTTCCATGGCCGCGATGCTGCTGTTCAACCACCACATTCATCCGGTCGCCCTGATTATCGGAGGCGGGATTGTCGGAATTGTGACGGTCATGATCCGCAAAGCGCTTGGCATGGTAACCCGTATGGACAAACACGAGAAACATTCGATCGAAGAATCCGCTGCACAGCAAATCAACAAAGGCGCATAACAGGGATCACAGATAAGGGATATAAAAGGGAAAAAAGGGGAAAACCATCATGCTATTATGGGAATTGTTCAGTACATTTCTGATGATCGGGTTTATTTCGTTCGGCGGCGGCTACGCCATGATTCCTGTGATCGAGTACGAAGTACTGCGGCACGAATGGCTGGAAGCGGACAAATTTCTCGATGCCATCGCCATCGCCGGCATGTCGCCTGGACCGATTGCCACGAACAGCGCGATTTTCGTCGGGTACAATACGGCGGGCGTTGCCGGCTCGGTCGTATCGACTTTGGGGATGATTATCCCGTCTTTGCTCGTTGTTGTGCTGGTTGCTACGATTTTTTACAAAATTCAAGATAATATGATTATGAAATCGATGCTCTACGGGCTGCGGCCGATTATTACCGGGCTCATTCTGTACGCCGCCGTCAGCTTCGCCATCAAGAACGAAGTGATCGGGCCTTTCTCCTGGGAAATGGTTACGATGCTGCTCATGTTCGTCATTGCCCTGGTCGCCATGTTGCGGTTTAAGACGCACCCCGCGCTGGTGATCGCTTCATCCGGCGTGGCAGGTGCAATTATTTTCGTGTAACTAAGATCAAATGAAATGTTCCAACAATAAGTCACCGGTGATCTTTCCCGGTGATTTATTGTATACTTGAATATATTAACAATGGGAGAGGAAGATGGGGAGAAATGTCCAAAGTTAAATTGATTGTCATCGGATTGGGGAACATCAGCAAGCGGCACTTGAAAGATTTGTCGAACGTGGCGGAGGCGGAGATTGTTGCCTTGGCAGATCCTTCGCTTGATGCGTTGGAAAGAACGCGCCAGCAATATCCTCATTTGGCCGACGTGCCTCATTACAGTGATTACAAGCAAGCGCTCGCCGAGGTGAAGGCGGATGGGGCGTTAATTTTGACGCCGCATTTCCTGCATTACGAACAAGGCATAGCTTGTCTTGACGCTGGATTGCACGTGCTGATGGAGAAGCCGTTCGTGCACGGCGTGGAATCTTGCGAGCGGATTATTGCTCATGCCAAGGCTCAAGGAAAGCATCTGGCTATCGCATACCAGCGTCACTTGATGGGGCCATTCCTCTACATACGCGAATTTATCCGTAGCGGCGGACTTGGCGATATTCGTTATGTCAATGCGTATCAGACACAAGCTTGGCTGGAAGGAACTCGGGGTACGTGGCGGCAGGATCCGGAAGCGTCTTGCGGCGGGCAATTGAACGATTCCGGCAGCCATCTGCTCGACGCGGTGCTATGGGTTACCGGGCTTAAGCCGACCGAAGTGTCCGCTCGCATCGACAAGCGTGGCACCGGAGTGGACATCGATTCGGCGATTACGGTGCGTTTCGCCGGCGGGGCGCTCGGCACGTTCAACGTCGTGGGCAGCGCTGCAGGCGGAGGAATGCATGAGGATATTTCGATTAACGGTTCCAAAGGATCGGTGCTGTATCGAAGCGGCACGCTGCAAGTGCTGCGTGAAGGCGAGAAGAGGCCGAGTGCAGTTGCGCCGGAGCAGTTGCCGCCGTCCGGCAATCCGGATCGCAACTTCGTCGATCTGATCCTTGGGCGTGTTGATGAGCCTGCCGCACCTGCCGAATGCGGGCTGCAGATCAACGTGCTGACCGAAGCCGCTTGGAAGAGCGACCGCCAGGGCGGCGAAGTGATTCGGCTGGGATAATATCATCATATAACAAGAAAGGTAGCCGAGGGATTGTCCCCTTGTGCTACCTTTTGCTTTGTCTATAAGCAGGCTTCTTTGGGGAGAGGTCAAGGGGGCTAGTGAAATTATCCCTTGTGGTTCATGCGGAATCGTGAAGGAGTGATGTTCTCGCAGGACTTGAACGATTGACAGAAGTAGCTGGCGGAAGAGAACCCAGCCTTGGATGCGATTTCTTCAATGGGGAGGTCCGTGGTAAGCAGAAGCATCTTGGCGTGCTTGATCTTGTCCTCGATATGCTTCTTCTTAAAGTTCACCTGGTAGTATTGTTGGACAATTCGGCTGGCCTGCCGGCTGCTTAAACCGAGTTCATCGGCGATCATGTTCAGGGTCAGCGGCTCATTGCGATGCTTGAGAAAGAAGCGGGACAGCAGTTGTTCCCTCATATCGTCCAAACTTTTTCTGGGAGCGATATAGCTCGCTTTCCGATTGTCGCTATAGCAACGAGCTGACTGAATAATGATTTGCGAGATGTAATTGCGGATATTACTGTAATAGCCCACGAGTTGCCGATCTAATTCCAAAAATATATGGCGAAACAACTCAATACAGCCATATAGGTCATCTCCGAACCAAAACCGCGTATCCTGCAAAATCTGTGCGATTTCATTCCCGCCTTGGGCAGGATGGGATGATTTATCGTGTCTTGTCTTGCGTCTGGAAATCTCAAAATTAAGACAATATTCCGTCATGGGGTTATCTTCATGCGATTTTTGTTCATGATACACGTTCGGTCCGGTCAAATAAAAGATATTGGGGCGGATATCGTAGCGATTTCCTTCGGTCGTCAGCGTCCCGTAACCGCTCGGGATATAATGCAGTTCGTAGCTGCTGTGACAGTGGTATTTGACGACGTTCCCCGGTCTGGACGAACTATGGCGGATATAGAGAACGTTGATGTCCAGATTTTCCAGATCAAAGCGCAAATCAAGATCATCATAGGCAGTGCGTACGCCATTATGGATCACCATTGTGAAACCGCCTCCATCTATAGGTGTAAAGTTTATGTTTTCGGACATCGATTCGCAATTGTTGTCGGTTGTGTCTATTTTAGCATATTCCTTACTTTGCTACGATGAAATTCAAGAGAGCAATCGATAGATAGCTTCACGCACTAATCTAAACTGCAAACGAGGAGCTGAACAAAGTGACTAGAAGTAGGCTGATCCATGTATGGCTGGCCGTCTTCCTTATTTTCGCGGCGATGGCAGCCGGATGCCAATCGGGGAAATCCGCGGCTGGCGAGCCCTCTGTAGCGAATCAGGAGAAGGTTCAGGTTCCTCAGGAACCGATCACGCTCAAAGTTTGGACGATGGCCAATTCTCCTGAACATCTTCAATTCCAATCCTGGATATCCGATCCGGTCAAGAAGAAGTATCCTTATATCACGTTGCAGGAAATTCCTTCGGGAACAGGCAATTCGATTGAGGAACTCGTAGCTGCCAAGTCCATTCCCGATATCATCATCACAACAACCAACGATTTGAACAGCTTTGGCAAGTTGGGGCTGGCAACGGATCTGTCGCAGGCGATCAAGAAATACCGGTTCGATACGAGCCGGCTGGATCA
>JAJFMO010000298.1 GCA_020697475.1 Paenibacillaceae bacterium
GACGCGCGGGCCGGAGAACATACCGGTGACGCACAGAAGAAATTCGTAAACCTCATTCCTTCGGCGGCGATGCGATCAAGATTCGGAGTTATAATTTCTTCATTTCCCGCACATCCCATCGCCCAAGCGCCTTGATCGTCCGTTAAAATAAACACAATGTTCGGTTTACTTGGGTCTCTGCTAGTCACAGTCAAATCCTCCCTGGAATGTCCTATTGACGTCATGGCGGTTGCAATGGCGGTCTAACCTGCAAACGGCAAGCCGTTCCAGATACTCCCTATTCTACCCCGTTTTCCCTGTTTTCGATGCAAGTATCCGATTAGCGGATTTCAGTTCAAGCATCGATCTCCATCCGCTTCCCGTCCGAGACAAGCGCCGCCTCGTACACCTTCATTACGTCCAGCGCGAATTCGAGCGAGCCTTCCTCCGCCGCTTTCCCTTCCAGCACACATTGGCAAAAATAAAACAGCTCCTGATAAAAGCCTTGCGTGAACAGCGCCTTGTTCTCCAATGTGGCGAGACAGTTTTGCGGCTCCCAGGTGATCGCGCCTGAGTCGAAGCCTGCCGGGATGTACCCGGTCGTCACCCCGTATTGCGACGGGATGCCCCGCTCAAGCGTCACCCGGAAGCTGTTGTCGATGCGCAGATGGGCGCGCTCGCCAAAGAAGCTGTACGACTCGATCGGCTGCGGCCCGGAGGCCAGATGAAAGTTGCCGACCGCCCCGTCGGCGAATTCCAGCAGGACGACGCCTCTGCCATTCGGAGCCAGGTGCGATGTGACCGCGGCGACTTTACCTCCGACGGCCATGAGCAACGACAGCGGATGGCAGCCATTGCCGAGCCAATTTTGAAACTTTCTCGCTTCCAGCACCGCTTGCCCATTCCCCGGCAAGCTCATCGGATACACCGCTAGAAGAGAGTGCAAGGCGCCGAACTCCGCGGAACGGACCACTTCCTTCGCCTTCTGCGCCGCCGGCATGAACGCCTTTTTGAAGCCGACGACGGCCACCCTGTCGCCACGTTCGGCGATCATCGCCTCGACTTCGTTCGCCCGCACCGCCACCGGCTTCTCCATCCAGACGTGCAGCCCGGCCCGAAACGCTTCGATGGCGAGCCTCGGATGCTCGAATGGCGAGACAACGAGCAGTACGGCGTCAAGCGACTCCTGTTCGTACATGTCCGGCGGGCTTGCGTAGGCCTTGCAGCCATATTCCCGGGCGGTCGCCTGCGCCAGCTCCAGGTTGATGTCGCATACGGCCCGCAACTCTACCGGCAAGTAATGCAACGTCGGCAGGATATTTCGGTAACAGTGCGAACCCAACCCGACGACCCCGACGCGCAGCTTCTTGGTGAAATCCCGTTGGTAAGTCACAAGTCCACCCCTGCTCTCCGAAGTTTAGGTATCGGTTCCATGAAAATAACCCTTGAAAACACCAGTCCAACTTGAAAATAACATTGAAACTTTTCATCATTTTCGGAACCGGTTCCATTTAAAAATAACATAACCCCACCGGATCGTCAACGGAAAATTAATACGATTTCACAGTCGATTCGCGCACGATTAGCCGCGGCTCAAGCTGTACCCGCTTCGGTTCAGCGAGGCCGTTGTCGATGCGTTGCAGTAACAATTCAACGGCGATGCGCCCCATCTCTCCCACAAGGTTCGAGACGGAACTGACCTTCGGCCGAATGAGTGTGCACCAGTTGATGTCGTCGATGCCGATCACAGCGACGTCTTCAGGCACCCGCACTCCCAGCTCGAGAAACCCTTGAATTACGCCGATCGCCACCAGATCGTTAGCCGCGAACACCGCATCCGGCATTTCTCCCAGTTGATGATAATACCGTGCTGCGGCAATTCCGGTGTCGATCGTCAACCTGTCACCGTTGAAGACGAGCTCCGGGACGATGGACATGAAATTTTCCGCCAACGTCTTCTCATAAGCGGCAAACCGCGCTCCCCGATGCAGATGTGTCGGTCCTCCGGCGTAGGCGATCCGCTTGCGGCCGATACGAATCAAATGATCCATCGCCAAAAAGCCTTCCGACTGGTTCAACCCGACGGCATCGCCAGGCATTTCTTCCCCATAGTTTCCGATCAGGCACACCGGTACCGTCGCCTTCTTCATTACCGCGCTGAGCGTCTTCGGATGGCTGATCGATACAAGCACGATCCCGTCGACATGCATGTCATTCGCTTCCTTGATGACCGCCAGTTCTTCGGTAGGATTGCCGTAATGGTTGATCAGCACGAGCCGGTAATCGTTCTGCTTGGCCACCTGCTCCGCCGCCCACGCCATCTCGGGATAATACGGGTTGCGGATGTCATCGATCGCGAGCGCGATTTGCCGGCGCAGCTTCGTCTTCAGGCTGCGGGCCATCAAATTCGGCGTAAACCCGAGCGCCTCGATGACCCGGTTCACTTTCTGCCTTGTTGCCGGTTTCACGCCTGGCGCGTTATTGATGATTCTCGACACCGTCGACTTGGCGACGCCTGCTTCCTGCGCCACATCGTCGATGGTTACTTTTGCTTTTTTATTCATAGAAACTCCTTAAGTCTTGAACATCCGTAATCTATTCGAAACCGATTATGTCACAGGCCCCGTTCGTCGTCAAATCCAACAATTGCTGCAATGGCTACTTCGCGACAATATGTGCTGCTCGATTCAATAAGTCAATTCAGGGGGAAGCGATAGCGAACTGAATAATTCGACATCGTCAACAATCGCCAGCACATTTTCCACCAACACGGATTTCTTCTTGTCAAGTATTGCCTGTCAACTGGAAGTCGTTGCGGACGGAGCCTGTCGAACCCGAGTTGACATGCGCAAGTTGCGTGTATTGGCGATAAAGCGACACGAGAGAGGCGGCAGGTCGTCGAGAGTGCGGGGGTGCGTGTGTTGGTGCTGGGGTATTGGTGTCCTTTGGAATCCATTCGATGGCGCGGGGATGCGGGATGCTGTTGCGAGAACTCTATCTTGGAATAGCTTGAGCCGAGCAGTCGCGAAACGAATTTCCATGATTCCGTGGCGCCCAGTCAGGGGCATGGGTGGCTAACGGTTGAAAACTAAACTTAATTGCCTACAAGAGCCCCACTTCGAATTCTAACGGTTGCCCAATGTGCTTACTCTCCCGCTCAGCACACAAAATCGTTGAAAACGGCAAAATAGCACCCGATTACAACCGTTAGAATTCGGTAGGGTTGATTTCTTACCAATTAGCCTTTCCTGCAACCGTTACAAATCGAAGGGTAGGTTGGAATGTGCTTAAAAACGCTGGCGGAACTGAGAAACCTTATTCGGTAGAAAATGTGCTTTTTAGATTGTTTACGGAACTGAGGGACGTTATTGTTATAAAAATGCGTGAATGTTATGCCGCGAAGAACAAATAAAGGCGCTTAGTTCCGTTGTGGGTACGGAAATGACCAATTGTATCTCGAAATAAGGTCTGTGGTTTCCGTTACGCCATCTGCTTGCTCAATGTTATTGCATTATCCGCCAAATACGCATAAAGACCCTTGCCGCTTTACATACCACATTTACCCTCGGCAAACCTTAACCTCCCACTTCCTCAAACCGCTACCCACGCTGCAGCCGCCTGTCGGTGCGCCCACAGAACCACTTAAATTGGAGTACGCTGCCCCGACCGCGCCGCCGTGAACATCGCGTCGAGGATCCGCGCCTGCTGCAACGCATCGCCGACGCTGTTCGGCTGCGTCGTGCCGTCGCGGAACGACTCGACAAAGCTGTCCGCCTGCTGCGCGAACATCTGAAAACGGCTCATCGGCCACTCCTGCCGGTCGGTACCGTTCGTCAACGACTCGATCGTCATCGTCTCCGGCGTTACATTGATCCGAATCGAAATGCGTCCTGTCGTGCCCAAAATATCGAAACCGGTGCCGACCCCCATATCGAACGCGCAGCTGATCTGGGCGAACCGCCCGCCCGGATAATAGAGTGTCGCCGCCAGTCGGCGGTCAACCTGCTCCGCCTCATCCCATACCGCCCAAGCGTCGACGGTTTCCGGCTCGGCTACCATGAAAAACCGGCTCCAGGACACCGGGTAACAGCCGATATCATATAACGCCCCACCGCCCCACTCCTTCTTCCAGCGGGTGCTCGACTTCGTTGCGACAAACGAGAAGTAGCCGATGAATTGCTGCACTTCTCCAATCCGGCCTTCAACGATATGTCGTTTAAGTATTGCGTACGCCGGGTGAAACCGCCACACAAACGCCTCCGCCACAGTTACTCCACTGGCCGCAGCCGCATCGTGAATATGCTTCGCCTCGGCAAGATCCATCGCGAACGGTTTCTCCACCAGTACATGCTTACCCGCCCGGCAAGCCTTGATCGCCCATTCCATGTGCAAATGATTCAACAGCGCAATATAAACCGCATCAATCTCGGGATCGTCGATCAGTCCTTGATAATCATCATAAACCGTAGGCACTCCGAACTTGGCGGCACACGCCTCCCCGTTCTCGCGATTGCGCCCGGCCACGCCATGCCACACCCCGTGCTGCGACAGCTGCAGTCCCCGGCCCGCTTTGTTCACGATATTCCCCGTCCCGAGCACGCCCCATTTGATTGTCCCCTTCTGCTCCAACCGGCCAACCTCCCATTCTTGAAAATGCTACTTGAACACCGGCTCTTTGAACGTCGCCAGCTTGGCAAGCGAGTCTTTATCGACATCGGCGTGCAGACTGTTCCCGTGCGCATCCATCGTCACGATGGCGGCGAAGCTCTCCACCTGCAAGTGCCACATCGCTTCCGGCACGCCGAACTCCATCATATCGACGCCGTCCACCTTCTTGATGCATTCCGCGTAATACTGCGCAGCCCCGCCGATCGCGTTCATGTAAACACCGCCATGCTCCTTCAACGCCGCCAGGGTCTTTGGACCCATTCCGCCTTTGCCAATCACCGCGCGCAACCCGAATTTCTTCATAATGTCGCCTTGATACGGCTCCTCGCGTATCGATGTCGTCGGTCCTGCAGCCATCACTTTCCAGTTCCCGTGTTCATCCTTCGTCATGACCGGCCCGCAGTGATAAATGACGGCGCCGTTCAAATCCACAGGAGAATCGTGGTCCATCAAATATTTATGCAACGCATCCCGGCCCGTATGCAGCGCCCCGTTGATCAGCACCACGTCGCCAACCTTCAAGCTGCGCACTTGCTCCTCGCTGATCGGCGCCTGCAGCACGATTTGCTTACCGCCCTGTCCCGCGATTCCACCGGCAACTCCCGCCGCCCCGGCACCTGCACCATCGCCTACAGCGCCTTCCGTGCCCGTGCCTGTCTCCGACATCGCCACCTCTTTGCCGTCAGGATACAGCCACTCCATAATTTCCCCGGTCTGTGAATTAAGCAGTGCACCCTGCCG
>JAJFMO010000299.1 GCA_020697475.1 Paenibacillaceae bacterium
CATAACGACGCGCACCAACGTCTCCGTCACTTGCGACGCAGCGGTCGGAATCATATTTTGCCGGCCTTGAAAATACCCGCGCAGCACAGCGGAGATGCTGGCAAGCGGAATAATCGGGCTCATGCACAGGAAAGTTGTGGTCACCCTGCGGTCCGTCAGCAGATGGCCGGTGATCCACGGAGCGAAGAAGATGCATAAGGCAGTGAACAACAAGCTCAAACTGGCCGTAACCGCGAGCGACCATTTCAGGATACTGCGTGCCCGCTTCTCGTCCCCGTCGGTCTCCGCCTCGGAAATCAGCTTCGCCACGGCCAGCGGAATGCCGCCGGTAATCAACGTGAGCACGGCGAACAAGAACGGGTAGCCAAGCTGGAACAACCCGACCCCTTCCGCCCCAATCAGCCGGGGGAGGGCGATTCGCGGGATAAATCCGAAGATGCGGTTCGTAATCCCCGCCGCCAGCAAAATCATCGTACCGGCCATGAACGATTGCTTCGTCCTGCTCAACGGCCCACTCTCCCTTTGTCCAAATTACTACAGACTATGCGTACGCTGTACGAGCCTATGCAACATTTTTGCCGCCATATCAAGCAGGAATTTGAATGGAAAGCGCCGAATTAGTAAAGCGAAGAACCAAAACGGTGTGAACGCAGGGGAACGGAAGGTGAGACATGTGGGGAAGGACGACTCCGGAATCAATATCTCGTATGAAGGGTTAGAGCAAGGCGATCTGACCGAGGCGGAATTGAACGAATTGATCGAAGGGTTGTGCAACAGCAAGGCGGAGGAGTTCCAGATGCTTGGCTACGAGCAGGTGAGCGGACGGGACATCTGGGAGTGTGTAAGCGACGGTTACCGCAAAGGAACGCCGCGGCTGCACCGGCTGGTCAACGATATCTTAACCTTGAAAGTGACGCAATTTATGAATTGGAACACGATGAACGTATATCGCGGAACGCTGGGGTAGAGCCGACAAGGGCAGTCCTCAAGCGTTTTCTTTTGTCCAAAAATGCCGTAAACCCGCGTGCGGCGGCGATTTTGCCGTAAATTGACTCCCTTTTTGCAGGTAGGTATAATAAGGAAGATTGAATGAGCGAAGGGAGTCGGAAGGATGGACGTCAAGAAATTGGTCGCATTCGTGCTGATTGCGATCATCATATTCGCAGCCGCCGGCATCACGGGCCCGATTTTTGCGAAGAAGATGAAGCTTGGGCTCGATCTTAAAGGTGGCTTCGAAATATTATATCAAGCCGAACCGGTTGAGGAAGGACAAGCCGTGACTAGCGAGTCGTTGCGGGAGACGGCGAGAAGCGTTGCGCAGCGTGCCAATTCGCACGGAGTCAGCGAGCCGGAAGTCAACCCCGAAGGCAAGGATCGCATCCGGGTGAGAATTGCCGGGGTGGTGAATGAGAACGAAGTACGGGAAATTTTGAAAAAGCCGGCTGAACTGACGTTCCGCGGGCCGGACGGTACGAAGGAGATGCTCGGAAGCGATTTCGTCGAGAACGGCGCTTCGATCGCTTATGATCAGGTCGGCCGCCCGGAAATCATTGTCAAGGTGAAGGATCCTGCGAAGTTGAAGACGGTCACCGAGAAATTGATCGGCAAGCCGTTAGCGATTTATCTGGATGAGAATGAAATTTCCGCCCCCGTGGTGCAAAGCGTCATCGCCGACGGAACGGCCAGCATTACGGGCAACTATTCGTATGAAGAAGCGAAAAATTTACGCGATACGATCAACCTGGGAGCGTTGCCGCTGAAGCTGTCGGAGAAATATACGCAGTCCGTCGGCGCTACGCTTGGGTTACAGTCGTTGAGCAAGACGGTGGAAGCCGGGGCGCTCGCTTTCGTGCTTATTTTGCTGTTTATGCTTGTTTTCTACCGCGTGCCGGGATTTGTTGCCTGTGTGACCTTGATTTCTTATGTATGGCTGCTGCTGGTCGTCTTCTATCTTGTGAACGTGACGCTGACGTTGCCGGGAATCGCGGCGTTCGTGCTCGGGATCGGGATGGCGGTCGACGCGAACGTAATTACTTACGAACGGATTAAGGAAGAGATGCGGTCCGGCAAGAGTGTGCTGTCGTCCTTAAAAGCCGGGTCGAAGATGTCGTTTCGCGCCATTATCGACGCGCATATGACGACCCTGATCGCCGGTCTGGTGCTGTATTACATTGGGACCGGGGCCATACAAGGCTTCGCATTGACGTTGATTTTCAGCATTTTGCTCAGTCTGTTGACCAACGTGTTTTTCTCGAGACTATTGCTGCAGCTCCTGCTCCGCAGCAATATCGTGAAGAAGCCGGTCTACTTTGGTGTGAAGGAGTCGGAAATCGATGCGCTATAAGTGGCACTTTGACATTGTCAAGCATAGCAAGAAGTTCTATACGTTTTCGATCATCGTAACGATTTTGGGGATCATCACCTTGTTGATTCACGGTTTGTCGCTGGGGGTTGATTTCAAAGCGGGCACGTCGCTTGATATTGCGGTCGGACAGGCAATCGACAAGGCCAAAGCGGAAGAGCTGTTCCAGAACGCGGAGCTGGTGCCGCCGGGGCTGACGATTGGCGGGGACAACGGCGACCGCGTGTCCGCACGTTTCGATAAAGTATTGAACGCCGACGAAGTGAATAAAATTATGGATCAATTCACGAAAGCATACGGCGATCAAGTGAGTAAAGAAGAGAACACGGTCGACACCGAGCTGGCTGCAGAGCTGGCGCTGAAGGCGCTGTATGGAGTTCTGGTCGCCTGTATAGCGATTTCGATTTACGTCATTATTCGCTTCGAGTGGCGGTTTGCGGTGGCGGCAGTCGTGTCCTTGTTCCATGACGCTTTTATGGTTATCAGCTTATTCTCCATTTTGAAGCTGGAAGTCAATTTGCCGTTCGTGGCGGCGATCTTGACGATCATCGGATATTCTCTTAACGACACGGTCGTTATTTTCGACCGCATCCGGGAAAATACCCGTTTCGCCAAGCTGAAGGACCCCGGCGATTTGAAGGACCTGGTCAATAAGAGCATCTGGCAGACGATGACCCGCTCGATCAACACGGTCATTACCGTCTTGATCGGGGCGCTGTGCCTGTTCATCTTCGGCAGCGAAGCGATTCGGCTGTTCTCGCTGGCGATGATTTTCGGCTTGTTCTTCGGAGCGTATTCCTCCATCTTCATCGCAAGCCCGATTTGGATGCATCTCAAGCGCATTTCGTTAGGGCGCAAACGGGCGGTCGTAGCCAAGTAAAGTTTATACCATTCGCTTGAAGGAAGTGGCTGCATGTCAGATCAGCATCGCGCCAAGGCGGAGGTTGCCGCTTGGCTTGGGATCGTCGGCAATGTAGGATTGGCGGCGCTCAAAGGGGTGGTTGGGTGGTTGGCGGGCAGCAAAGCGCTGCTGGCCGACGCCGCCCATTCGGCATCGGATGTAATCGGTTCGCTCGCTGTGCTGATCGGCTTGAAAGCCGCCCAGCTGCCGCCGGACGAAGATCACCCCTACGGTCACGGTAAGGCGGAATCGATCTCCGCCATCGTTGTCTCCATCCTGCTCATCCTTGTCGGCTTCGAAATCGGCGTTTCGGCGATCAAAGCGTTTATTCACGGAGTTACCGAACCGCCGCGTTCTTATGCGTTAATCGTCATCACCATCTCCATTTTTGCCAAAGAAATTTTATTTCAATATAAGTACCGGTTGGGCAAAAAGTTGGGCAGCAAGGCGCTCATCGCCAATGCATGGGAGCACCGCTCGGATGTATACTCCTCGCTGGCTGCGTTTGCAGGAGTGGGCGGAGCCGTATTGGGCCACTGGATGGGCATGCCCTCCTTGTATTACCTCGACCCCGCCGCCGGCCTGTTCGTCAGCCTGCTGGTGCTGAAGATGGGCTACAAGCTCATCATGGAATCGATTCACGATACGATGGATCATGTGCTGCATCATGAAGAGGCGGACGAATTGCTCAAAGCTGTACAGCGAGTGCCGGGGGTAATCGCTGTGGACAGCCTGCGTGCCCGCGAGCATGGGCATTATGTCATCGTTGACGTGAAGATCAGCGTCAATCCGCGAATCTCCGTGATGGAAGGGCACGACATCGCCAAGCACGTCAAGCATATGCTGCTCACCCGCTTTATCCACGTATCCGATGTGTTTATCCACGTCAATCCTTACGACCCCGGTTATCCGTACAAGAACAACGTCGATTCCGAACAGGACGATTTTCCGAGCTTGCTGCATTGACACTTGAGGCAATCGCGTCCGCACGGAGAATGGGGGAACTGCAATTATGCTGCATGCGAGAACAAAATGGCTGATCGGCGATACGGATCCGTCCTGTGCGGATCGGATCGCCAAGACGCACAACATCGACGGGCTTCTGGCCCGTTTGCTCGTTTCGCGGGGGATTGTCGATCCTGACCGGATTGACGAATTCCTGCGCGGCGGGACAGAGCGTTTATTCGATCCCTTCCTGATGAAAGGGATGCAAGAGGCGGTCGGGCGCATTCGGCTGGCGATTGAACGACAACAGAAAATTCGCGTGTATGGAGATTATGATGCCGATGGGATCAGCAGTACCACGCTCATGATTTTTTTATTGACCCGGCTGGGGGCGAATTTCGATTATTACATCCCGCACCGGATCGAAGAAGGCTACGGGCTGAACTGCGGAGCGTTGGACGAGGCCAAGCGGCAAGGGGTCGACTTGATCGTAACGGTGGATACCGGCATCAGCGCATGGGAGGAGATCGAGCACGCTTCGCGGATCGGGCTGGATGTCGTCGTCACCGATCACCACGAGCCGCCGGAGAAGCTGCCGGATGCCGTGGCGGTCGTGAATCCGCATCAGCCGGGATGCGAGTACCCGTTCAAGACGCTGGCCGGCGTCGGAGTAGCGTTCAAGCTGGCTCAGGCGCTGCTCGGCGAGCCGCCGCTTGACCTGCTGGAATATGCGGCCATCGGGACGATCGCCGATTTGATGCCGCTGCTCGGCGAGAACCGGCTGATCGTCAAGCTGGGTCTTGAGCGGATGAGGGAGACGACCAATGCGGGATTGAAGGCTCTGCTGGATGTCGCCGGCATCGACCGCACGACTGTATCTGCCGGGCATATCGGTTTTCAGCTGGGGCCGCGGATCAACGCCAGCGGAAGGCTGGAGTCGGCGGTGCAGGCGGTGAAGCTGCTGACGACGACGGATGAGGAAGAAGCACGGGAGTTGGCGTACAACCTCGACGCGCTCAATCGGCAACGGCAAGAGCTGGTTGAGGAGATGGTAGCGGAGGCGGTCGCGCGGCTGGAAGCCGGGAGAGGTGCAGAGGGATCTGCAGGATTCGACGGGGGCGCTGGTGCCGCTGAGGTTAATGCCGCAGGCGCTGCTCGGCCGATTCCGA
>JAJFMO010000300.1 GCA_020697475.1 Paenibacillaceae bacterium
TGTTCATCATCTTAAGCATTCAATTACTGGCGAGAAAACGCTGGAGATAGGGGGAGATAACAGTGAACAAATGGTTACGCGGAACGAATGCGACTGTACTGTCTCTGGCGGTCATTGGCATTTTCATTGTCGTCACGGTCTTCCTGCACTCGCTGGGCAATCTGCAGTGGGATTTGACCAAGGACAAGAAATTTACGCTGTCCGAGCAGTCGTTGAACGTACTGGACAAGCTGGATAAAGATATTCACGTCATCGTCTTTGACGGAGGACAGGCCGATCCGTTCCTGTCGCAGCAGGTCGTAGACCTGGTGAAGGAATTTCAGCGTCACAACAAGCACATCACATTCGACGAATACGATATGTTGAAGCAGCCTTCAATGGCCAAGCAGTACAACGTGGACGGAGGCGGCACGATCGTCTTCGAAAGCGGGGATCAGAAGAAAAACATCTCGTTCTATCAGATGTTCATGCCGGGCCAACAGCAAGACGGATCGTACTTCTTCGACGGGGAACAGAAATATGCGGAAGCGATCATCAATCTGACCTCTTCGGAGAAGCATCCGGTGTACTTCCTTACAGGGCATAACGAGATCGCGATCACCGAGCTGAATACGCTCAAGAGCAGCTTGGAAGGCGTCAATTATGTCGTGAAAGAACTGAATTTGTACCGTGAAGGCAAAATCCCCGATGATGCACAAGCGATTTTCATCATGGGGCCGAAGACCGATCTGAACGATCAAGAGACGAAGCTGATTAAAGATTATTTGCAAGGCAACGGGAAGCTGTATCTGGCCCTGGGCTTCAATAAAGATATGACGACCCAGTGGAAAAATATCGATTCGATCATGAGCACATTAGGCGTGCAGGATCTGCACTCGGTGGCGATCGAGCCGAAGCAGAGCGTCTTGTTCGATCCGTTGACGATCGTTCCGACATACGGTTTCCATGATATTACGAACAAACTGGACGATTCCCAACTGTTAACGGTCATTTCGCTTGCGGTCAGCTTGAAGGATAATCCGGCTGTCAAAGATTACAGTCCGACGATGCTGCTCAAGACGACGAATCAAGCCTATGGGGAAACCGATCTTGAGGCGCTGACCAAAGGCCAATCGAAGCAAGATTCCGTAGACACCGCAGGGCCGCTGAATTTGGCTTACGCGGTGGAAGACAGCGCGAAACGGCCGAAGGCGGTCGATTTTGCCGAACCAGGCGAATATGATTTTCTATGGAACGGTTGTTGTATTCCCGCTTTGCTTCCTCCTGGTCGGCGGTCTGATCTGGTGGAGGAGGAGAAAAGGATGATGAAGCGATTCCTGCCTACGATTCTGCTGGTGGTGGTCTGCATCGTCGGCTTATGGTACGCTTCGAGCCATAATTTTTTCCAGAAGCCGAAGGAGAAACCGACCCCGCTGATTACGGTCAAGAAGGAAGACGTGACCGGCATTAAGATTACGGATTCCAATCCTGGTCAAGACGGCGTGCCGGTCATCGAATTGCAGAAGAAGGACGGCAAGTGGAACATGATCCAACCGGCCGCCTACCCGTTGAATACGTACAGCGCTGACAGCTGGGCGGAGGCGCTCGGCAAGACGACGGGAGATAAGGTGATCGAGAAAGACGCGACTCCCGGGGACTTAAGCAAGTACGGCTTTGACAAGCCGCTGCAAGTGTTCGAAGCGACGCTCGCGGACGGGACGAAGCAGACGCTGACGATCGGGTCGGCGACCCCGGTCAGCGGAACGTATTACGTGAAGACGGATGCTTCTACTACGATCTATCAGGAGTCGGAAGAGCAAATTACTCCGCTTAAGAAGAAGCCGTTCGACATTATTGAGAAGAGTCCGTTCCAATTCGAGTACAACAAGCTGAATAAGCTGACGGTGGACTGGAAAGGCCAATCGTGGATGCTGACCAAATCCGATCCTTCGAAGATGGGATACGAGTCGGAATGGAAGCTCGGAGCCTTAGTTCTGAAACCTGACGACGGCTCGTCGTTCCTCGACAAGATCATCAACATGTCGACCAACCAGATGATCGGCCCGGTGTCTAAGGTGAAGATGGACAATCCGGAGCTGAAGGTGACGATGGTTCTCCAGGATAAAGATGGCAAAGAATATACCCAAACGTATGTCGGCAAAATTAATGGCAACGATGTGCACATCAACCAGGTCGGCGGACCGTGGGAGTATACGATGTCGCTCTCGGCCATCCAAGAGCTGTACGACAAGGCTCAGGCCGTCCGCGATAAGGTGGCGCAACAAGCGGCTCAGCAGAGCCAGGCTGCTCCGCCAACCGCCCCGCCGGCTGCGGGAACGAAATAAACTTAGAAGGAATCGGAAAACTGAGACCCGTCGGACGCTTAAGTTCGGCGGGTTTCTTTTGCCCATCAAAAGGGTGAAAAAGTACAATGAATTGGCGGACGGAAGCCATAGCGGACAGGTGCCGGAAGTGAGATGATGGGGGCAGACTGCATGCCGATCAAGCGGCAGGATAAGCGGTCCGATAACCGGTATGATAAAATGGAGGTATGGGACATGGCTTTGGTAACGGAGGAATTAAAGAAGCAATACGACGAGCAAGGGTATATTATTTACGAAAATTTGTTTTCGGCGGACGAGATGGACCGGATTCGCATGATCATCGACGAATTGGATGCCGAGAAAGAAAAAATGTTGCAACAGCAAGGGCAAAAGGGCATCAGCATCCCGAGCCAAATTAACTTTACCTCGAAAATCAATTTCAGAAATCCGGAGCTGCAGCGCTTTATCGCCGATCCGCGCTTTGTGGAGCTGTCGACCTCGATCTTGGGTCCCGACGTCCGTCTCTATTGGGACCAGTCGGTATATAAGCGTCCGGAAGCGAATCGCGACTTCCCTTGGCACCAAGACACCGGTTATGCTCCGACCGAACCGATGCATTACTTGACGTGTTGGCTGGCTTTGGATGACACGACGATTGAGAACGGATGCGTCTGGATTCAACCTGGAACTCACCACCAGGGAATGGTCGAACACGTGAAAACCGATATCGGTTGGCTCTGCTACCAAGGGGATAATGAAGGAATACCGGTGGAGTTGAAGAAGGGGAGCATGGTCATTTTTCCATCATTGTTGTTTCACCGCAGCACGCCGAACCGCAGTCAGACAACGCGCAAAGGGTATGTGATTCAATATTCCGTGGACGGCTCGTATAATCCGAAGACCGGGCAAGTGTTCAAGAATGGTCCGCTGATCGCGCGCGGGGGCAAACCGGCATACAGCGGCTTCGTTACGGCTGAGGAGTGCTGATTAGGTTAAAGAGTGTAGGGTAAATCGGATTGAGAGCTATTCGGTAAAACAGTGAGGGGGCAGGCGGAAGAATGGCGGTCGGCGGGCAGCGGGAAGGGATCAGTTCATCGATCCTTGACGATACGTGGAAGCTAAACTTGTACCATATCCAAGAGCACGCCTATCGAACGCTGGACATCCAACAGAAGACGTATCCGTATTGGGTGATCAGCTTTATCGCCGAGGGTCGGTTGACGGTGACCGACGCCAATGTGACGACGGAAGCGGGGGCTGGGCAGGTGATGCTGCACGCCCCGCATGTGCCGTTCGGCGAGACGGCTTTCATCCCGGGCCGCCACCAATGGTTCGTGGCCGATATCCGCAATGCGATTGACGTCGATCTGTTGCGGCTGATCCCGGTGCCGGAAGTCGTGACTTTGGCCGATCCGCAAGCGTATTCCGATGTTTTTAGAGCGATGAGGGCTTCCTCCCAAGCGGAGGGGTCGGGCTTTCGCGGGCTGCAGACTACCGCACTTGGGCTGCAGCTAATTTTTTATATTTTGGAAGGGTGGGAGCGGGAAGGCTGCCCTCCGCGCAAGTCCGCCCGCCGCAAAATCGACGAACGGATCGATCAACTGCTGGCGTATCTGGGCGCCAATCTGGATCGCAAGGTCACGCGCGAGACGCTGGCCGCGATGGTTCATCTAAGCCCCAATTATTTGGATAAAATGTTTCTGCAAACGTTCGCCGTCACCCCCATGCACATGCTGCGCGACTTGCGGCTGAAGAAGGTGAAGCGGATGCTGGAGACAACGGACGAGCCGCTAACCGCGATCGCCGAAGCGTGCGGGCTGGTTGACGCGTCGTACTTGACCCGCCAATTCGCGAAGAGGTTCGGCTTGAATCCCGGCGAGTACCGCCAGCAGTTCCGCTTCGCGCGGGCGACATATTATTGAGGCTTCCAGCGTTCCAATTTGTGCATATTTCTTGTGAGTAACCCGGCAAGCCATCTGGGGATACCCATCTCCACGCATTTTTGTTTTACCCTCGTTCTCATGTCCTCAAGAGTAATCTCTTTGTGAATAAATTCCCCTTCCTGATAACAATGTTTGCAGTACATCGGGCTATTCTCCAAATTTTTCTCGGTTCCACGATCTTCCGGCTTCTTGAGCGGCATCCCGCAGCTTTGGCACTTGGCGGACTCCTTCATCCGGTTCCCCTCCCAGCGTGAATAATGACCTCGTCCAGATTATAGATCAAAATTCATATTTGAAAAATAAGAAATCGCCAGGTTGATTCAGGTGGGCGAGGATGCGGCCGTCCTCGTCCGCTGTGGCTTGGTGAACTTCGAACAGCTTCCTCGTGATCGACTCAATCGAGCAAGAATATCCGATTACACCGCAAGGATATTCCATACTTGCCGGAAGGACGAGGGGTAAGATGAAGTTGCTTCGGCAATTTTGCGGATTACACGGGAGGATCAGTATGCGGAAACAAAGCGGGATGTTTATACTCAGCGTTTTGATCGGATTGGCTGTGCTTTCCGGTTGCGGTAATGGCAGTAACAGCGGCAATGGCATCAACGGTGCAGGGGACGGCGGGACGGGAATGGACAAGTCGGCGGCGGAACAGAAGCACGACCCGATCACCTTGACGTTCGGCACCAACCAAGGCGGCTACAATGAAGAGGTGTTCAATACCTATGTGAAGAAGCCGATCGAGGCGAAATTTCCTTACATTACAATGAACTATGTGGACACGAAGAACGGCGGCGACCTGGAGAAGCTGATCGCGGCCGGCGAGACGCCGGATATTCTGAATGGCGGGGGCCGCGGTTTGGCCAGGTTGAAAGATTTGCAGCTGGTTGAAGATCTCAATCCTTACATCAAGAAGTTCAATCTCAATCTGAGCAACCTCAACCAAGCCGGCGTCGAATCGGTGAAGACGTATTCCGAAGGCGGGAGAATGTTAGTTTTGCCCTATCTCATCAACTTCTACGTGATGTTGTATAATCAAGATATCTTTGATAAATTTGCCGTACCCTATCCGAAAGACAATATGACATGGGATGAAGCCAAGCAGTTGGCCGAACGGGTGACCCGCCAGGCGGACGGCACGCAATTTCGCCAGATCGAAGACCAGGCGAACAAGAATATTCAAGCCGCGATGGAGCAATAAGCGATTTCCTTCCGCGGCGGATGTTACACCGTGTCCATGGTTTGGTTTCGGTAATGCTTCGGTGTCGTGCTTTCGTATTTGCGGAATACCCGGCAAAAATGGCTTTGGTCGCTGAACCCGATTCGCTCGGCGATTTCCGATAAGGGCAGCTGCGTGGCGGCCAACAATTGCTTGGCTTGGGTCAGCCGGTACTTGAACAAATATTCCTTGACGGTAAACCCGGTGGCGCGTTTAAATATGCGTGAGAAATGATAAAGACTTAAGGAGGCGACCCGGGCGATCTCCTCCAGCTTCAGCGGCTTGGCATAATGTTGTTCGATGAAGGCGACCGCTCTGCTGACTTCGTCCGCATACATCGGTTCCGAAGCGGGGTGAAGCTTCGTCTCCCTCAGTTGGAACAGCTGCAATTCGGTGAAGATATCCATAATCAGGCGGGCGGCGGATATATCGATGCCGATCGGGCGGTGCCTGACCAGTTGAATCGTGCGACGGCACCATTCTCCGACCAGCGACGAGTTTCCCAGCCGGTACACCGGGTTTGAGATATTCAGCATCTGATAGTATGTCCCGGCATGGGAGCCGTCAAAGTGGATCCATATCACTTCCCAGGGGTCGTCCGCATCCGCCTGGTACAAATGGGCTTGAGACAAATCGATAACGAACAGGTCGCCGGCTCCCAGAGGGAAGCCGTTCCCTTTCCACGTCAGGCAACCGCGGCCGCGCAGCACATATTGAAATTGATAGCCGTAATATTCCCCGTTGCCTCGTCGGTTGTGAGTCAGCGGTTCGTGTGCGCGCCATCCGGCTCCGTGTAGGTAGAACGGTAGTTTTTTGGCCATTTCGCTTGGTGAATGGGCATAAACCCGTCGTGCATATTTGATCTTCATTCGCATCAGCAGCCCCTTCCAGGAACAGGCTATAACAAGCATATCACAAATTGAGAAAGGAGGAATAGCGTTTGCATATTTCAAAAATA
>JAJFMO010000301.1 GCA_020697475.1 Paenibacillaceae bacterium
ATGAAATCGACCTCGGGAAGACGCTCCATCCAATAATCGGTGTCGTACGACACTTCCGGACCGCCCAGCACAATGCGGGTTTGCGGCATGACTTTGCGCAGTACGCGGATGACCTGGATCGTCTCTTCGATGTTCCAGATATAACAGGAAAACCCGAGAATGTCGGGCTTTCGCTGGTAAAGGTCGGAGACGATGTTCATCACCGGATCTTTATTCGTAAATTCGGCCATTTGTATAGGAAAATCCGGCTCGCAGAACGCCTTCAAATACCGCAAAGCGAGCGATGTATGAATAAATTTGGAGTTTAATGCGGCAATGACAATGTTCACGCTTCGACAACCTCTTCATTCGTATAAGTAGGATACTGAGCGACAGCGGCGATCAGCGGCGCCAACTCTTCGTCGTCATGCGGCAGGCTTAGTCCGGAAAGCGCAAATAATGGCTCCACCGGAGCTTTCAGGGCCGAGCGGGCTTGCGCCTGCGCCGGTTGCACCAAGCTTGCCGACGCGGGCAGGCCGATCCAGGTCTCGGCGTAAGTTAACATTTGCCTTTTCACCTGTTCCTTCTCCTGTACCAACTCTTTGACATCTCCTGTGGAGAGCCGAATCAATCGGCGAATTCGCGTAAGCTCTTCCATCCAACGGGCTAACCGGTAGAGGATCATGGTCGATGCTCCTTTCGTCCAGGGCGCGCTTGTCCAGTCGGCTTTCGCTGCTGACGGCAAGCGTCCTGATTCACCTTCCTCGCCCATGATAACGTTCGATACTGAATATAAGCTGAGAATAACCTTAGAATAAGCTGAAAAAAGAATGATCATCCTGTGAACTCCCCACTTCTACCGATTATTCCCATTTAAACGTAAAAGATGCCACAACGAACGCCACGATGAGCCAGCCGCCGAGAATTGTCGCTTCCGGCCACAGGGCGGTCAAGTCCGCCCCAACGTTCATTACCTGCCGCAAGGCGTTGGTCAGGTGGGTAATGGGGATCAGCTTAATGAGCGGTTGCAGAAATTCCGGCATGTTTTTGATCGGGAAGAACACCCCTCCCAGAAACAGCAACGGGAAGGAGATGAACCCGGCGATCGGTCCCGCGCTCTCCGGTGTCTTCGCCAAGCCGGCGATGATGAAGCCGATAGCCATGAAGGCGAGCGTGCCGAGCACGACGAATAGCAGCAGCAAAGCCCAAGAGCCGTTCACCTGTGTTCCGAAAATAAGGCTGCCCACCAGCAGCACGATCACCGCTTGCAGCCCGTTCAACATCAGTCGGGCGGTGATCTGCGCGGCGATGAAGGTCGAAGCGGCCAGCGGCGTGCTTTGCATCCGGCGCAATATGCCGCGTTCGCGCCAAGAGGCGATCTGGCCGGCAACGCCGTTCAAGTTGTTGGACATGATCATCATCGCCACGATGCCGGGGACGAGGAAGTCGATGTATTTGAGATTGAGCGATTGCACGCCCTGATTTTGCACGGTAACGACCGGAACGTAATGGGTCAGCTGCTTGCTGACACCGTCGACGATTTGGGCGACGACGGTCAAGCCGATTTGCGACAAGGCGGCGTTCGTCTCGTCGTAGTAGGCGACGACTTGGGCGGCGGTGCCGTTGGCGTTGGGCGTGGCGGCAGAGGTGACGGCCAACGCTTGGCCGTACCCTTGCGGGATGATGATGACGAGTTGTTGGTCGCCTTTTTTCAGGGAGTCAAGAGCTTTGTCTTCATTGTCAGCCGACTTCAGTTCGAGAGCCGTCTGTCCGGTAAATGCTTGCAGCAGCGCTTGCGACTCGGCCGAGTTATCCTGGTCGATCACCTGGCCGCTCAAGGATATGGAGTTGCCATTGCTAAAAAAGGAGCCGAGCATGACCATGAAAAAAATCGGGAACATCAGCGACCAGAAGATCACTTGCCGGTTGCGGATAAACAGCTTCAGTTGGGCCAGTGTTAGTTGCCAGTAAGCGCTCATTCTTCTCGCAGGCTCCTTCCCGTCATGTGGATGAAGACGTCTTCCAGCGTCGCCGTGCGGGTTTGCAGGTCTGTAAGCGCCCAGTTGCGGGAGGCGGCTTGCTGGATCAAGTCGGTCAGCGTGTCTTGCAGCTGATCGGTGTACAACACGTGGACGTCTTTGCGGCGATCGACGGATTTGACTCCGCGGATTTGCATGAGCTCGGCTTGGAGTTCGGCAGCAGCGGGTGACGCGCTGGTGGCTGCGGAGTCAGCTGAGCCGGCGGCGGCGCTTGTTGCGGAACCGAAGGATCCGCCTGATGTGGCTGCTCTGACAGCGCCGGCAGATTCGTGCGCCGCTTCAAGTTGAGGCAAGCGAAACTCCACCGCGCTGTCCGATTGCAGGCTGCGCACGAGGTTGGCCGGGGTGTCTAGAGCGATCACCTGGCCGCGATCCATCAAGCAAATCGTATCGCAGAGCACGTGTGCTTCGTCCATGTAGTGAGTCGAAAGCACGACGGTTTTGCCCCGCTCCTTCAGTCTCAACACAATATCCCAAAGCGTGCGCCGCGCCTGCGGATCAAGTCCGGTCGTCGGCTCATCGAGGAACACGACAAGCGGGTCGTTCACCAACGCGAGTGCGATGGCCAACCTTTGCTTTTGGCCTCCGGATAAGTTTTTGACGAGGCCGTGCATTTTTTCGCTCAAAATCATATCGTCCAACAACGGCTCAATCGGCACCGTGTGCGTATAAAAGCTCGCGTACATGCGGGTGATTTCCTTCACCTTCATCAAGTCGAACAACGAGGTCGACTGAAGCTGGACGCCGATCACTTCCTTAACCTTGCCGAGCTCCTTCTGCGTGTCGAAGCCGGCCACCCGGGCATGTCCGCCATCCGGGCGACGGAGGCCTTCGATCATCTCCATCGTCGTCGTTTTGCCGGCCCCGTTAGGTCCGAGCAACCCGAACACTTCCCCTTGGCGCACTTGAAAATTCACCCCGTTCACCGCCGTGAAGTCGCCATATCGTTTGATCAGCCCATCGGCTTCGATCACGATGTTCTCGTTAGGCATTGCCATCGCTGTTACGTTCCTCCTATCTATAGATACCATATAATACCACATTTTAAACGGCGGCACCTCCGTCGGCGGACGGAGTGCCGAGCCGGCTCGAGGCGGGGCGGCGATGAAGTTGCTATGACGTGAAACGCTTCAGACACGAAAAGGTTGGCTGTAACGGACACCATTGCAGCTTAAACGATGAAATATGCTCAAGACAGATTGTAACGGACACCACAGCCGCTTAGAGCAATCAATCGTGCTTTATAGCGCCGCAAACTCGCTCTAAGCGTACGCTGTGTCCGTTACAGCAGCCAAATTCTAATTTGTGCTCGCTAAGCGGTCGTGGTGTCCGTTAGAGCGGCCAAATTCTATTTTGTGCAGTCAGTGGTCGGGGGTGAGGAGTAGGCTAATTTCGGATACTCCCGCTTCGTAAAGAGTAGGGGAACGTTTGGACTGGTCATTTTTCACAAAAAGGGAGTTTTCAACTTAATTGGTGAGATTTGAGGAGTGAACTAGCAAATCCGTTATGTTAAAATAGGGCCCATTCTTAGGCAAATAAAAAAGGCCGAAGCTTAAGTCTAAAAGCGCGGGGGATCCATCCATCGGGGTGAAGCCACTTTACATGGCCGGGTGATTGCTCTTTGACCCGAATCCGTCAGCTAACCTCGCAGGCCGTAAAAAGGAGAGGATTTTTTCATGCGTTTCAAAAAAACGGTTTTGGCAAGCGTTCTTGCCATCGGCACTTTAGTCGGTTCCACAGCGGCGTCCGCCGCACCGTATACGGTGACCTATAACGATACGATGTGGAGAATTTCCCAGAAGCTCGGCATTTCATTAACCGACTTGATCCAGGCGAACCCGCAGATCGCCGATCCGAATATCATTTGGCCTGGATTGACGCTGAACATTCCAAGTGCCGAAGTGTCTGCTCCGGATACAGAGACAAGTGCATCTACGTATGCGGATCAGGTCATTGCACTGGTGAACGAGCAACGCGCGGAAGCCGGACTTCAGCCGCTGACGGTCGATCAGCCGCTTGCGGACATGGCGCTGGACAAGGCGAAAGATATGTATAGCAACAGCTATTTCAGCCATACGTCTCCGACCTACGGATCTCCATTCGATATGATGGAAGATTACGGGATCCCATTTTCCTACGCCGGAGAAAACATCGCCATGGGGCAGCGGACTCCGCAGGAAGTGATGACTGCTTGGATGAACAGCGAGGGCCATCGTGAAAATATTCTAAACCCGAACTTTACGAAAATCGGCGTCGCTTACTACAATAATTACTGGGTTCAGGACTTTATCTCGAATTGATATAAAAATAAAGTTCCGCTTTTGTCGACAAAAGCGGAACTTTATTTTTATAGCAACTTAAGGCATATTTTTAACTTTGGGCACTCCAGACGCGGTCTGAAGTTGCATACAGCCGACATTCAAGCCAGATACGTCGGGACCGGCGATGATCGCGGCTCCCGTAGATCACCTGACGCTTGACTTGGCCTCTTCTGTCTTTGATCCAAGCTCATTGTAGTATAATGTGATTAACGTGTTGGAGAATTCAAAAGACAAGGCGGTGAACCATTGATGAGTGTGAACCGGGAAGAATTGAAAAGATTGATCGACAAAATCCCCGAACAAGATGCACTTGAAGTGTACGATTTTATAGGGTATTTGAATATGAAACGGGAAAGATCCGATTCGGAGCAATTGGATGTCGCAATGCTCGCAAAGGATTCTGATCTCATTCGACAAGTTGAGCGTAGCCAAGAAGATCGTAAGCATGGGCGTATTTACGCCAAAGAAACTGGAATCGACTATTTGCGTTCTAAGATCACGGAATTTGAGCATGAACAAAACATATAGCGTTTATTGGACGCAAACGGCTTTGGATGAACTTAGCGGCATTTTGGCCTATCCTCCATATGTGAAGGAAAGAATATATCTCGATTCGTTTGCTCGACTAATATACACACCAACACTCACCGCCAAACAAATTGATAAAGGCAAATTGAAGGATCTTTGGGCAAGGCTTGGGCTGTACCAAAATATTCTTGTGTTTATTGGAATAGATAGAGGACTTAGCACTGAAAAGAGTTTACCGGTGTTCAAGGGAGATCTGAGCTTCAGCTTGGGTCTCCCTTTTTTTGCAGTTTATCGAATGGTAACCGGTACTATGTTCGAGTTGCCGAAGACGGGTCCTTCGTCGTCCGATCCGTTTGCCGGTCGAAAGTCGGGATGCGCCGCATCGGAACCGTAAACTCGGTCGGAAGTGACCGTGTAGTAATACGTCTGCCCGGCGGTTAATCCGTTGTCTGAATAGCTAGTGTCTTTTACGTTAGCCAGCAACTGGTAAT
>JAJFMO010000302.1 GCA_020697475.1 Paenibacillaceae bacterium
AATGCGGCGCATACGTCACGGTCTGCACGAACTTCTTGAATCGCACCGAAGCGACTTCGTTCATCGATAGCGCCACAATAATTGGCAAGGGGAATAAAGCGAGCTGATACAGGGCGATGAACAGCGTATTTTTGATCAACGCCCAGAAGTAATACGATTGGAAGAAACGATCCAGGTGATCGAAGCCGACCCACGGGCTGCCGGTAATCCCTAAGGCAGGGTTAAAATCGCGGAAGGCGATTTGCACACCGTACCTCGGCCAAGACTGGACGAGGAGAAACTCGAGGAACGCGGGCCGAATGACCCAATACAACCGCCAGTTTTTGAGAAATTTCGGAGTTCGTGCGGCAACGTTCAAAGGGGGGACTCCTTTCACAACTCGACTTGATTCCACTATAATGGAACCGCTTGCGAAAGGGTATATAACATTTTTGCACAGCATAATCCGATCTTGACTTCCTACATCATCCTGAATTGCGCGGAATGTTCCGATTGCTTCCTGTACTGCCCGGGCGTCACTCCCTCCAGCTTCTTGAACCGCTCGATGAACTTCGAATCCCCGGTATATCCGACAGACAGCACAATCTCTTTGACCGTCATCGCCGTCTCCGCAAGCAGATGCTTCGCTTCTTCATGCCGGAGCTGGAACAAATACTCGGAGAACAGCACACCGGAATGCTCCTTCAGAAAACGGCTGATATAGGATGGCGACAGTTGAAAATGCTCCGCCAGCTCATCGAGGCACAGCCCCGGCGAGCGGAAATGTTCCCGGATGTAGGAAAGCATCTCCCCGCCGAGACGGGAATGGCGCTGCTCCTGCATGCCGGCGACGTGCCGGCAGATGCTCTCAGCCATCTTCGCGAGTATATCTTCCAGCTCGTCGAGATGCTTGAAGCCCGCAGCGCGCTTGATCAAGCCGGAGTCCCATCCCACCTGCATCTCGCGCATCAGCTTAGCCGTCGAATTGACCAGATCGAGACAGCCGAGCCTCAGGATCAGGAACGATTGCTCCCGGGCGCGAATCGAATCGATCATATTGCCCAGCGTCTGGCGGGCCAGCTCATAATCGCCTTGCTTCAGACTTTGCACAAAGCGAAGTTGTTCGGCTGCGGGCAGCCACATGTCGTCGTTAAGCTCCGCCTTGGCGACGTCGGCGAACCGCACGACCCCATCATTGCCGGTAACCACGCGGTATTCCGCGGCGGCGGAAGCCTCGATGAAGGAGCGGTTGATCGCCTCCAACTGCGGATACGCATTGCCCAGCCCGACGAACGCCTTCGCTTGAAACTCCTCCCCGAGCCGCCCGCGAATCACCGCAGCCAACTCTTGCTGCACCGACTCGACCGGAACTTCGTCATCGTCGATGCCGGCGACGATGGCGTAGGTCAACCTCTCCACCAATTCGAAGCCGTACGCCTCAAGCTTGGGAAGCTTGAGGTCAGAGAAGAAATCCGTCAGCAAATCCAGCTGCGCGGTCGGAACAGGCCGTTCCGGCGCGAAGCCAAGCGACACGAAAGCGACGAAGAACCTGTCGTGCTCCCTGCGAAACGGCTGATAAGTGAGCAACGATTCCCGGTCTTTCTTGTCGGAGACGTTGCCGCGAATCAGCTGATAGAGCGCTTGCTCCCGCATATACCCGCTCTGGCGCTCCATCCGTTCGCTCAATCTGCGCAACGGTTGCACGATTCTCCGCGACATGAGCAGACTGATCCCGGCGCCGGCCAGCAGCAAGAGGGAGGAGAGAATGAGCACGAACGACCTCATATCGATCACCCGGGAGAAAAATTGACGCGACGGCATGGCGGCAACGATCGTCCAGCCCAGCTTATCCGAGCGGACGACGGATATCGAATAGCTTTCCCGATTGATTGTCGACTCGTACACGCCCCCACCCCTGCTGCGGTAGGCGGCCAGTTGATCGATGAATTGATTGCGCACCTCGCCGGCTAAAGTGCTTTTCGTCGCAATTATCGTATCGTTCTCATCCACAATAGCTAATACCCCGGAAAAATCCCCCCAAGCCTGATCGATCATCTCCGTCATTTTTGCCTGATCGAGAACGAATACTACGGCGCCGTAATACAGCAGAGAGTTAGCTGGAATCGGTTGCATCATGGCCAGAAGTTGCGACGGCACATCGTCGCGTCGAACCATAGTATTGACAGGGAGGATCGCAGGACCGTCCAACTGGTCCAAGTAGGTTTTGAAATCGCTTCCAATCGAGGAAGGAAACGAATAAATCTTCTCCGTCAACGTGTCGAGAGAATTGGTGCCGATCGTCGAATACATCGTGGCGTTACCGCGGTAATACAGCAAGATATCCGATATGAGAGGATTGTACGCCTTGTAATTGCCGAGCACGCGAACGGTTCCGGCCGATGTATAAGCGTTCAGCTGGGCGTGGTATGGCGACAGATCCGGGTCTGCGGACATATGAACCGCCAAACTCTCCAGACGGTTCATCGTTCGCTCGAATTCGGACTTCGCCGATGTCAATCTGTCCAAGGTAGCCGTTTCAATCTGCTTGCGCAGCTGGACGACCGCGTTGTTGTACAGCAGTCCGCCCAAGATGGCGAACGGAATGAAATAAATAAGCAAGATGGAGGCCCAATATTTATGCAACATGGTACCACGGGTTTTTTTCACCATCGGCCTCTTACCCCGCTTTCTTTTTTGAAATCCTTGCTGCTGTACACCGTTAATTCAAATTCAATCCCAGTTGCTCCAGCGCTTGCTGCAACGTGCCCTTCGTCTCGATTCGGCGATCGATGATCACCTTGCTGTTAATCATCGTATTGGCGACTTCCGGGCGAATTCCGGTAATGATCGCCTTCACGCCCATATAGCTGATGCCGTTCAGAATTCGCGACAACTTCCGTAAATTCGTCGTATCCAGGAACGCCGCACCGGACATATCAATCAACAGTGTTCTGATTTTCAATAGCCCGATTTGTTGCAGCACTTTCTCCTGGATCACATGAATGCGATGGGAGTCGATCATTCCAAGCAGAGGCAGAATGGACACACTGGAGGTCAGCGGGATGATCGGGACCGACAAGTCATCGATCATCTCCTTATGCGATTTGATCTGGTCATCCTTGAATTTCGTGTAACTCATGAAGAAATGGCGCAGAAAAGTATCCAACGAATTGTTGGTTTGCCGCTCCAGTGAAAAGAACTGTTCCCGCGTCGATTCGTTGCCGCTCAACCGATCGAAATTATACATAAAACTCCACAACACTCTGCGAATCGCCTGGAACCATTCAAGCTTGACCGCCAAATTCAAGGAAGAATGCTGAGCCCAAAGCTTGCCTTCCTGCTGGGCAAAGTTAATGATCTCCCAGTCGTTCTGATCGATCAGCAAGCCGACGAGAATATGGGCATTTTGGACCAGATCGATGCCGCCGATCCGTTTGATATCCTCAATGATCCCTTTCACATTCTCGGCCTCCGCGAGAAGGCAATGCTCGAATTCTCCTCTGTTGATCTTCAAAAATTCCCCAAGCTTCATGTCTTGCTCGTACAATAAGTCCATAAATGCCAAATCTCTCTCTTTCGTTCCTCTGATGGGAAAATGGAATGTGAACGCCGTACCTTGTCCTTCCACACTTTGCACGTCAACCGTTCCGCCATGCTGATAGACGCTGGAGAAGACGTAGGCCAAGCCCATGCCTGTTCCATCCGTTTTCGTGGTGAAGAAAGGCGTGCCCAACATTGCCAGTTTGTCCTGCGGAATGCCAACGCCTGTATCCGTGATGGATACGCGTACTGAATCCCCTTCGAGCGAATGGCCAATCTCAATCGTGCCTTCCCCTGGAATGGCTTCGAAAGCGTTTTTCAATATATTAAAAAACACTTTCTTCAGTTGATTGCGTCGACCGACAATTTCCGTTGTTCCGTCCGTAAAATGTTTATTGACCGCCACCCGGTAAAACTGATCCTGAAACAGTCCCAATATCGCCTCTAGTTCCGCACATAGACTGAATCCTACCATCGGCTCGCTCTCGGCGTCCGGCCGGGATACATTGAGCAAGTTTTGCAGGGTAACGATCGCGTTGTCCAATTCCTGCTGGGCAATATCGATATAATTATGCGGAGTCTGCTCGCCCAGTAATTGCAAAAATCCTTTCACCGCCGTCAAAGGATTTCTCACTTCGTGGGCAATTCCGGCTGCAATTTGGCCTACGGAAGCCAGTCGTGATTGGTGATCATCCCGTTTGTCGGATTGTTCAATCGGTGTCAAACCTTGTCCGCACCTCTTTCTCTTTGTACCGAGTAATCTAGCATATTATATACTTCAGTATACTGTAAATTTAGTATTTTTGGTATTGGGAGAGCCGGTCGTTGGCAACGTATTGTTGGCGGGAAGGAGATTACATATATGGTGGGATGGCGCTCGCCCGGAACCAAGTGTGGATATAAGTGCTGAAATGGGACATTGGGGAAATCCTGCAATTATGCAGGATTTCCCCCTCATAAATCGGACGAATCAAAACAATGCCTGCAAAACGACAGCTTTTTCGAGCTCTCCGAGCGAAATTAACGGCCCAGTTCATCCCAGAAGCTGCAGAGAGTTGCGATACCTTTGTCGAAGTGGTCGAGGTGAAAATGTTCGTTCGGAGCGTGCAAGTTTTCGCCGGGCAGCCCGAAATCCATCATAACCACCGGCACGCCGAGCATCTGCGAGAACGCCGCGACGATCGGGATCGAGCCGCCGCTGCGCAGGAACACCGGCTCCTTGCCGAAGCCGCGGGCGAACGCGGCTTGCGCCGAGCGCATGAATGGATGCTCCGGCGAGATGACGTACGGCTTGCCGCCGTGCAGCGGGCGAAGCTGAACCGTCACGCCGCGCGGCCGGTGCGCGTCCACATGCCGCTCGATCAGTTGCAGGATCCGATCGGGATCCTGATCGTCGACGAGGCGGCAGGAGATCTTGGCGACAGCGAAGGACGGAACGATCGTCTTGATGTCTTCGCCTTGGTAGCCTCCGTACATACCGTTGATCTCCAGTGTCGGCCGAGTCGATGTGTGCTCCAAGTATGAGTACCCGCGCTCGCCGAACAACTCGTTCACGCCCAATTCGGCGGCCAATCGCGAATCGTCGAAGTCGAGCTTGGCCATCGACTGCTTCTCCGCCTCCGACAGCTCATGCACGCCGTCGTAAAAGCCGTCGATCGCGACCTTGCCTTCGCGATCGTGCATTGATGCGAGCAGCTCCGCCATCGCTGCCAATGGATTGGCCACGCCGCCGCCGTACAAGCCGGAGTGCAAATCTTTCGCCGCCCCGCGCACCTCGAGCTCGACGGCGGCCAACCCGCGCAGCCCGCAGCAGATCGACGGCTGCTCCTTGCTG
>JAJFMO010000303.1 GCA_020697475.1 Paenibacillaceae bacterium
CTGCAAAAATGTTTTATATTCTTCGAATGAAAATTGGTGTTTGTTTTGCTTATGCCATTCATGTATAGCGTTCTGAATGTCATCCCGCTTGGCAAGCAATGCTTTGTTTTTCAGCGACAGGTCGTGGATCAGCGAATCCAAACCGGACCAGAACTGTTCACTGGACAGTCCGGTGCCGGGAAGGGCTTCCGAATTTATAAATTGATATAATTCCTCTGCAACTTGAAGATTTCCTGCTTTGACATAATGGGTCACTGGTCATCTCTCCATTCATTTAATGAGTTAGCACTAATAAGTTTGTTCGCCGGTTTCGAATGAAAGGCGCCGGGCAAGGCTTACAATCTCCTGAATCGCCGCATCTTTCTTGCTGCTCCATTCGTGGATCGGCATCGAGCAGCTTACAGCCGCCACCATCGAGCCGTTCGGATGATAGACAGGGGCGGCGACGCAATTGAACCCCATGACGCCTTCCTGCATATCCAATGCATAGCCGTCTTTTCTAACCTTCTCCACCTCCTGCAGCAGCTCGTTTCTGAATCCGATCGTATGCGCCGTCAGCTTGGGAAGCTGTTCTTCCGAAAAAATGTACGCTATCCTATCCAGATCCAAGCCTGTCAAAAGCACCTTTCCCAACGCGGTGGCATGGGCGGGCATACGAACACCCGGCCCGGAAACCATCTGCACCGGCACAGGCGCCGATACCCTGGCCAAATAGAGCACTTCGCTGTCTTCCAGACAAGCCAGTTGAAATGAAGCCAACAGTTTGGACATGGAGCTTTCCGCTTCTTTGCGGAATGCGTCCGCCAAATCGTATTTTTCGAAATAGGCAAATCCCATCGTACCGAAAAAGTTTCCGAGCGAGTAAGTCTCTTTGTCTTCCCGCTTTATCCAATCGAGCGACTCCATCGTTTGCAGCAAAGAGAACATCGTGCTTTTGCTGATGCCCAAACGCTTCGTCAGGTCCGACAGTTTCAGCTTGGAAGGCTGCTCCGCGATCAGTCGCAATACGGCGTTTGCTCTTTCCAAAGCGGGTACCCAATATTTTTTTTCCATTTCATCTCACCTTCAACTACTGTGTATAAGCGGTGCCGAACGTTTGAGTTCCACACAGCGGGCCGGCTTTGGGAATACTTTGCCGGGATTGCACAGATTGTCAGGATTGAACACGTCCCGGACTTGCATTTGCGCATTCATTTCCTCCTCGGTAAAAATGAAACGCATATCTTCCATTTTTTCGATGCCGACTCCATGCTCCCCGGTGATGGATCCGCCCACGTCCGCACACACCTTCAACACTTCCGATCCAGCTCTGACTGCACGTTCCTTCTCGCCATCTTCCATAGAGTTGTACAGGATTAACGGGTGAAGGTTGCCGTCGCCCGCATGAAAGACGTTTGCGATGCGAAGTCCGTATTTGGAGCTTACCTCCCCGATGCGAGCGAGCACCTCTGGCAGTTTACTGCGAGGGATGACGCCATCTTGCACCATGTAATCGGGAGAGATGGTCCCCATCGCGCCAAACGCGGTTTTACGGTTCGCCCACCAGCGCGTTCGTTCCTGCGGATCCCGGGATTGACGCACTTCGCGCACTCGGTGTTTGCGGCATACTTCCATGACTCGTTCGATCTGTTCTTGAAGACCGGCGGCAATGCCATCCACCTCAACGATCAGCACCGCGCCCAGATCCGAAGGATAGCCGACAGGGTAATTGCCCGATTCCACCGCTTCGATCGCGGTACGGTCCATCATTTCCAGCGCTGCCGGAACGATGCCCGCGGAGATAATATCGGAAACAGCCTGACTGGCGTCATTCACCTCGTCATATAAAGCGAGCACTGTCAGGACGCCTTGCGGCTTTCTGAGAATACGAACCGTAATCTCTGTGACAATTCCCATCGTGCCTTCGGAGCCGGTCAGAAAACCGAGCAGATCGTAGCCCGGTGCATCCGGAACGCCTCCGATCCGAACGATTTCGCCGTCGGGCAGCACCAATTCGAGCCCGATGACATGATTGGTCGTCACGCCGTATTTCAGACAGTGCGCCCCGCCCGCATTTTCAGCGACATTGCCGCCGATGGTACAAGCCGCTTGACTGGATGGGTCCGGAGCGTAGTAGTACCCTTTGGAAGCAATCGAATTCGACAGCTTGAGATTGACGAAGCCCGGTTGAACAACGGCCTTTCGGTTAGCGTAATCGACATCAAGCAGCTTGTTCATCCGAACCAAACTGATGACCACTTCGCCGTTCAAAGCGGTCGCCCCGCCGCTCAACCCCGTTCCGGCCCCTCTCGGTAAATAGGGAATGCGGTTTTGGTGCAGCAATCGGACGACGTCAGACACTTCCTGCGTGGACTTGGGAAACACGACGATCGACGGTACGCCTTTATGAATCGTATAGCCGTCGCACTCATACGCCACAAGGTCCTCATATCGATGCAGAACGGCCCGCGGACCGACCATTTGCTCCAGCCGTCCTACGATCAACGCTTTTGTTTGCGAGTCCATACCCATGAAGAACCTCCTCCTTAAGATGCCTGGCTGCGAGATGCTTTGCTGTGTTCGGCTCTTTCCGCTTCCGTCGATGTCTCTTCTCCGCGGTAAGCCAAGTCCAACAGCTGGATCGTGTGCATAATTTGCTCGTTGCGATTGTGGCGAACGACGCCCACCATAAACTGCATCATACAACCCGGATTGCCCATGACGACAGCGTCGCAACCGTCCGGAATGTCGTTCATTTTACGGTCAAGCAGCTCGCCGGCCATTTCCGGATGGGTCAGATTGTATATTCCGGCACTGCCGCAACAGCGATCCGAATCCGGAAGGGGTACGAGTTGAACTCCAGGAACCGCTTCAAGCAGCCGGCGCGGTTCGACGCGAATGCCTTGGGCATGGGCCAAGTGGCAAGCGTCGTGATACGTGACTGTCAACTCAAGCCGCCCCTTCGGCGGAATTAATCCGAGCCGATCAAGGAAGCTGGACACATCAACCGTTTTCTCGGCAAACAGGTGCGCCTTGTCTGCATATTCCGGGTCGGATTTCAGAAGCTCCCCATATTCCTTCAACGTGGATCCGCACCCGGCGGCATTGATAATGATGGCGTCGATGTCATCCGACAAGAAGGTATCAATATTTTGTTTGGCCAGCTGTTTGGCCGTATCCCGATCCCCGGCGTGTACGTGCAAGGCGCCGCAGCAAGATTGGCTCGGGGGGATCCAAACTTCACAGCCGTTGTGCCGCAGTACGTTGACTGTCGCTTCGTTGATGTCAGCGAACACTGCGTCCATGACACAACCGGTCAGCATCGCCACTTTGGCCCGTTTCAGTCCGAAAGGAGCCAGCCGCTCATGGATCCTGCCCAGAACGGGTTTTGTTGTCAGGTTCGGAAGCGCCTGTTCCATTTCTTGTAAATGCTTGGGAAGGATGCGCAGCAATCCGGTCTTGCGGGCGATAAAGCGAACACCGGACCGTTGATACCATCTCGTCAGTAACGACAACTTTCTCATTCTGGACGCATACGGAAACAGGCCGCGCAAAAAGATTTTGTGCAACACTCCCCGCAAGCCGGCAGGAGGATCCTCTTTGTATAGTTGTCCGCGAGCTTCCTCAACCAAGGCTCCCACTTGTACGCCTGCCGGGCAGGCTGTTTCACAGGCGCGGCAATCCAAACAAGTATTGACCGGATCGGCGAAAAAGTCGTTCAACGTTAGCTTGCCTTCGGCAACGGATTTGATCAAATACACACGGCCGCGCGGAGAGTGCGCTTCAAGGCCGGTTTGTTGATAAGTCGGACACGCTTCCAGACACATCCCGCAGTGGACACATTCGGAAAATTTGGCGGGATCCGGCGCATCCTCCCACTTGTAGTTCGATTTCGGATACAGGTATTTTTCCAGGTTGCCATGCGATGGATCGGACATGTCATTCCCCTCCTAGAATGCGGCCGGGATTAAGAATGCAATTCGGATCGATCGCCCGTTTGATCCCGCGCATGATTTTTTCGTCGGCTGAAGGCTCTCCCCAGAGGGGGATTTGGTTTCGAATCGAAGCAGGTGCAAAATCCACAACTGTCCGCACCCCGAGCCGTTGCATATCGCTCTGCATTTGTCGAATCCAGGAAAGAAGGCGCCGGTTTGATTCCTCTTTGTTTTCTCCGGCTGCGTGCACCGTGGCTCTGCTAATTCCGATGGAAGCCCTGCCGCTGAATTTCAATCCGACCGCGTATTGTGCCGCACTCGCCTCGGCAGCCTCATACATGGATGGAATGTCGGTAATATTCCCCATCATTTTCAACGAAACGATCGATTGACGGTCTTCTGTCAGATTGGTATTCGGCACAATTTCCCGGACCTTGGCAAGCGTCGCTGCGAATGTCTGCTCCCCGCGGAACTCGTCCAGCACTTCCGCTCCAAGCCGTTCACAAAGTTTCCGCGCCATCCGCAACTGCTCATCGATTGCAGACCATACATCGGCAAAACCGACAAGGATTGCGGGCCCTTGCGTTTCCAAGCCGATCGTCTTGGCCATTTCGTGATTCAACCATTCGAATACGCAAGGCTCAAGGTAAGAATCCAATACCTCGTTCTGAAAGCTTTGCAGATTCCCGGTAGAGCCGCCCCCTATGACCAGCAACGCCTGCGCTGCCGGAATAGGCCTGACCTTAAACGTAAATTCAGTATGTATGCCGAGTGTACCCATGGAGCCGATGAACAGCTTGTTCATATCGTAGCCGGCGACATTCTTCACGACCTTCGCTCCGGTTCGAATCACCTGTCCGTTCGGGTACACAATCCGGGAAGCGATCAGGTAATCGCGAACGGAGCCGTAGCCGGCTCTCAGCGGACCGGATGCTCCGGAATTTACGATGCCTCCGATCGTCGATTGATCGTCCCATGCGACATCAATAGGCAAAAATTGTCCGGCGGACCTCAGCTTGGCTTGTAGCTCCCTCAAAGTCGTACCGGCCAGGACCGTCACCATTAAGTCGCCGGCCGAATGCTCCAACACTCCCGAAAATCCTTTCATGGAAATGATCAAGTTGGCGGCTGCCGTGGATTGACCATAAGCGTCTTTGGTCCCTCCGCCTTGCGGAACGACCGATAACCGGTGCTTATTGGCAAAACTCAGCAGCTCTGCGACTTGACTTTCATTATCCGGTTGTACTTTTATTGAAGCTTGTACTCGATATTCCGAGCGAATCGTATCCATCTCAGCGATGTTTTCCTGGCCAACGATGCTGAGAAGGGCCGACCTGATTTCGTTGTGTTCCAACGCTGGTTGATTGGAATCCATCGAATCCCCTCCAAGATGGCTTGTGCTTCTATTTGGTTCATTATAATGAACCAAATCTT
>JAJFMO010000304.1 GCA_020697475.1 Paenibacillaceae bacterium
CGTCCCTGACGTTTATATTTTGGGGAAGGCGCTCGGCGGCGGAGTGATGCCGGTTTCCGGGATTGCCGCGGACCGGGAGGTCATGGACGTGTTCGAGCCCGGCTCGCACGGCTCCACCTTCGGCGGCAATCCGCTGGCCTGTGCGGTGGCACTGGCGGCATTACGCGTCTTGGAGAGCGAGCGGCTGGTTGAAAACGCGGCCCAAATGGGCGCCTACTTCATGGATCGGCTTAAGGCGCTCCGCCATTCGGACATTCGCGAAATTCGCGGCAGAGGGTTGTTTATCGGCATTGAGCTTACAGTCCCGGCCCGCCCCTACTGTGAACGGCTGATGGAACTGGGACTGTTGTGCAAGGAGACTCATGAGCATGTGATTCGGCTCGCGCCGCCGCTCGTCATTCGCCAAGAGGAAATCGATTGGGCATACGAGCGACTGAAGCGGGTATTCGGTGACGGAGACAGCGCCGGGGCGAACGCCTGTCACATAGAAGCCGACAAAGGAAAGGGGATAGATGCGTTATGATGCCATATCAGCCGGAATCGTTGACGGACTTTCGAGTCCCGGAACATCGATCGGCTTTGGAGGAAGCACTGCAACAAGTGGTAAGCCGATTGGGCGAAAGCTGCCCGGCAATCATCGGAGGCTGCCGACTGCAGAACAGCGATAACATAATCTCCATCAATCCGTCGAAAAAAGGGCAAATCGTCGGACTGGCGGCCAAAGCGGACATCGCGCTGGCGGACGAGGCGCTTAAGGCGGCCGCCGAGGCGTTCCCGTCGTGGTCCCGGACGCCTGCGACGGACCGGGCGGAGGTGCTGTTCAAGGCAGCCGCCATCCTTCGCCGCCGCAAGCACGAATTCAACGCGCGATTGATGCTGGAAGCCGGCAAAAGCCGAGTGGAGGCGGACGCGGATACAGCGGAGGCGATCGATTTTCTCGAGTATTACGGACGTCAAATGCTCGAATTGTCGCAACGGGGTGCCCGAGAGCTTGTTCCCCTGCCGGGGGAGCGCAATCAGATGGACTATATCCCGCTCGGTGTCGGAATCATCATTCCGCCTTGGAATTTTCCGCTGGCCATCATGGCCGGGATGACGACAGCAGCGATCGTTGCCGGCAACACCGTTGTACTCAAACCCTCCAGCCAGACGCCGGTTATCGCCTACCATTTCACGCTGCTGTTGGAGGAAGCGGGGCTGCCCGCCGGCGTGGTGAATTATTTGCCCGGGAGCGGGGCGGAAATCGGCGACTATTTGGCGGGGCATCCGACCACCCGGTTTGTTTCGTTTACCGGTTCTCGCGAGGTGGGCGTTCATTTGCACGAGCTGACGGCCCGCACGGCCCCGGGGCAAAAATGGCTGAAGCGGTTCGTCGGTGAGCTGGGAGGCAAGGATGCGATTGTCGTGCTGCCGGACGCCGACCTGGCTGCGGCATCCAGTGCGATTGTCCAGTCGGCCTTCGGCTATTCAGGCCAAAAATGCTCCGCCTGCTCCAGGGCGATCGTCCACAAGGACGTATACGAAGAAGTGCTGGAACGGTGCGCCGAGTTGACGCGAGGTATGAAGGTCGGCGACGTGCTCGAGCCATCGGTGTTTACCGGCCCGGTCATTGATCAACGTGCCTTCGACAGCATCGTTCGTCACATCGAGGCCGCGCAGTCGGAGGGCAGACTCGTCACAGGCGGGACGGGCGACGCTTCGGAAGGCTTCTTCATTGAGCCGACCATCATCGCCGATGTGCAGTCGGAAGCCAAGGTAATGCAAGAAGAAATTTTCGGGCCTGTGCTGGCGTTCGCCAAGGCACGCGATATTGAGCAGGCTATAGCGATCGCTAATCAGTCCGATTACGGGCTGACCGGCTCGATTTATACACGCAACCGGGCCTGGATCGCTCAGGCGAAAGCCGAATTTCACGTCGGCAATCTGTACATCAACCGCAAATGCACCGGGGCAGTCGTCGGCGCCCATCCCTTCGGCGGCTTCAATATGTCGGGCACCGATTCGAAAGCCGGGGGCCCGGACTATTTGCTTCTGTTCACCCAGCCCAAGGCGATTTCAGAGCAACTGTAGAAGACCATATTTTTACGAAAAAAAATGGGGAGGGATCGCGATGCCGGGATCGTCGTTGTTTCGCCAGGCGGTGTTGGCGTTAGCCGGCAATCGTCTGATCAGCCGGGTTGTCCGCCGCTTCGGCATGAGGCTTGGCGCCGGCCGCTTTGTCGCCGCAGAATCGCTGGAAGCTGCGCTCGTCAAGGTCCGAGAGATGAACAGCGAGGGGCTGATGGTGACACTGGATTACTTGGGCGAGAACGCTCAGGATCCGCAGCTTGCAGAGGAAGCGGCCCGGATGGCGATCCGGGCTCTGGAGAAGATCGATGAAAGCCGATTAAACGCCACCGTATCGGTCAAACTGTCGCAACTCGGCCTCAAACTCGGTTACGATGAAGCATTAAAAAACTTGCGCAAGGTCGTCGAGGCGGCTCGGAAACACCGCAACTTCGTTCGCATCGACATGGAGGACTCCTCTCTGACCGAAGCGACGGTGCGCATGTTCGAGCGGCTGGTCGAGGTTTACGGGACGTCGCATATCGGCATCGTGATCCAGTCGTACTTATACCGCTCGGAGAGAGATGTGCGCCGCCTTGCCGCCCGGGGCGCCAACGTGCGAATCGTCAAGGGTGCCTACCGCGAACCGGATACGATCGCTTTTCCCGACATGCGGGATGTCGACGCCAATTATTTAAAGCTGGTGCGGCATTTGCTGAGAAAGCGCTGTTATACCGCAGTGGCTACCCACGATGAAGCGATCATCGATACGGTGAAACTGTTTGCCGACCAAGAAGGTATCGAGCGCAACCGCTTCGAGTTTCAAATGCTGTATGGGGTCGCGGGTTCGCTGCAACGCAGGCTCGTGGACGAGGGTTATCGAGTGCGCGTATACACGCCGTTCGGGCGGGAGTGGTATCCCTATTTCTCTCGGAGAATTGCGGAACGGCCGGCCAATATGTTTTTTGTGTTGAAAAGTCTGTTTCGCAGGTAAAAAGGTTCATGTTAAAAAGGTACGAGGGGGAGATGGTCATGCAGGCGGATAGATTGTCAGCCGTTGCCGTTCTGGGGGTGCCGCTGGAACTGGGAGCCGGGCGCGCCGGAACATCGTTCGGGCCGGATGCCATTCGCCGGGCCGGTCTGCAAAGCCGGCTGGAGGCGCTCGGGCTTGAAGTGAGCGACGAAGGCGACATAACGGTCGCATCGGCGCTGCCTTCCCAACAGGCGGAAGAGAATCCGTTGCTGAACATGAAGCATGCCCGGGAAATTATCCGCGTGAACCGCATCTTGAGCCGGCGGGTATCCGCGTTGCACGATGGCGGCCGGCTTCCGCTTATCCTCGGCGGCGATCACAGCCTTGCCCTAGGCACCATCGCCGGCGCTGCGCGGAGCAGGGGACGAATCGGCGTCATCTGGATCGACGCCCACGGCGACGTCAATACGGCTGACACTTCTCCGTCCGGCAACGTGCACGGCATGCCGCTGGCCGCAGCGCTCGGATACGGCCATCGAGCGCTTACGGCGATCGGCGGCCGCCAGCCGCTTGTGCGTCCGGAGAACGTCGTGCTGATCGGCGTTCGCTCGCTCGACCCGGGCGAGCGGTCCCTGCTCCGGCAAACCGGCGTCACCGTATTTACGATGCCTGAGATCGATCGTCACGGCATGGCGTTCGTGATGGAGCAGGCGATTGCGATGGCGACCCGCGGCACGTCGGGAGTCCATCTCAGCTTCGACATGGACAGTCTGGATCCTCTTCACGCGCCTGGCGTCGGCACACCGGTAGCCGGCGGGTTGACCATCCGTGAAGCTCACTTGGCCATGGAGCTGCTTGCGGCGGCGCGGGTCGTCGGCAGCGCGGATCTTGTGGAGGTCAACCCGTTGCTCGACGACGGTAACCGGTCTGCAGAGCTGGCCGTCGATTTGGCTGCCTCGCTGTTCGGGGAGACGATTTTGTAGTCACATATACACACCCCATCCCACCCAAGGGATGGCGGTGCGAAGGTTGCATTGGCTGGGGGTGTCTCCCTTAGCCACTGCAATACGAGAAAATCGAATTGCAGCGTAAATCGCGACTTAATGGGCCTGTCGATCTTTTAAATACAAAAATTATAAAAAACATTAAATAATGGCACCATAACAAAATATTAAATTTATTAGCTAAGGTGAAATTATGTTACATACAGTTGTTTCTTACTTTAGGATGGTAATTCCATTCTTATACTTGATTGGATCTTGGCGGTTTGGGGACTGGAGAAACTGGAAGAAGTACTACCCAACGGCACTTTACATCATATGTGTGGATTTTTTTATTTCGCTTCTTATGTATGATTACCCCTTGTGGACTTTTCATGGCGCATTGCTTATTCCAAACCATACAGTAGCTGATTTTATAATATCATTGACCGTCTTCACTCAAATCACATTAATCTATTTATCCAATTACCCTTATCATTCTCGATGGTATAAACAGGTGTTTTATATAGCTCTCTGGGTCATTTTTGAGGTTATATTTGAAAGTGTTTTTATGTTTGCAAAACTTATCACTTACGATCACGGTTGGAATTTCTGGTGGTCGGTATTGGTTTGGGTGTTTATGTTTATTGGCTTACGACTTCATCAAACTAAACCACTATTGGCATGGTTACTCTGTTTTGTGGGTGTCGCTTTTTTAATACTATATTTTCACATTCCGATTACTAAATACAGATGATAAGATAAGATATTTTATGGGCATTAGGCGCCTCCTATAGGAGCATATTCAATAAGTAATTGGGGAACTCTTCCTGTAGGATGGTGAATTTTGAAAATGACAATAACAGAACTTTATCAAGAAAAAATGACTCTGGTTCAACATCAAATTGAATATTTTTTACAGAATGAACTTTTCACTTGGCAATGGTGGTTTCTGTTAGCGCTAACCGTTTTGCCTTGGGTATTGTGGTTTGTTATCCGGGATAGACAGCGACAAGGAAAGCTTCTATTAGGCGGTGTCACCATTGGATTAATCGCAGTAATCGCAGATATTAGCGGGTCACAAGCAGGTTTTTGGTTTTATTGTATGAAGTTAATCCCATCAATCCCGCCATTGTTACCTTACGATTTATCATTGATGCCAGTAAGTTTCATGCTCATGCAACAATATACCAAGAAGCGGTGGCAACGATACATGGTTTTTGCCATTTTCTCAGTGGGTACAGCGTTTTTAATCGAGCCGGTATTAGAAATTATGAAAGTGTATACCCATGTTTCTTGGAAACATTATTATTCAGTGCCGGTCTATT
>JAJFMO010000305.1 GCA_020697475.1 Paenibacillaceae bacterium
GATTCGCTACTTGGACGATCTGCTGAAGGAGCTTGACAACCATCTGGCTGAGCAAGGCATTCGTGAGGAGACGATGCTCGTCTTGTTCGGGGACCATGGGGAAAGCTTGGATGAACACGGAATATTCTGGGATCATTGCGGGTTGTATGAGCAGACTGTTCACGTCCCGTTGATCATCCGTTGGCCGGATCGGCTTCCAGCCGGTCGCCGCGTGCCGGGGTTAGTGCAGCAAGTGGACCTGCTGCCTACGTTGTTGGAAGCGGTGCGAGCTGCGGCGCCGAACGGGATTGACGCGACGAAGCTTGGGCTGCCCGCGGGCTTGGACGGACGCAGCTTATGGCCGGCGATTCGCGGCGAAGCGTTGGGCACCCACGAGCGCGTCTACTTGAGCGAGTGTGCCTGGCAAGCGGCGCGAGGGGTACGAACGGAGCGGTACAAGTACATCCGCTATTACGATTCCGGACCGTTCGAGCGGCCGACGAGCGAGTTATTCGATCTGCAGAACGATCCCGGAGAAACCCGCAACTTGGCGATGAGCCAATCGGAGGTTGCCGAACATTTTCAACAGGAATTGGATGGTTGGGTGAATGAGAAGCTGAAAGGGCGGCCTGACCCGATGGATGTTCAATTGAGGCAAGTTGGGCTGCCGTTTCGCAACCGGATTGAAGCGATCTTGAACGGTGTAGGGTTAACTTGGGATGAATGGCGGAGCAATCCGCAGCGGGGGCGGTTTGACGCCCTGCATAGCCACAACAAATAATAACCGGAAAGAAAGGGGAATGAAAGTGGAGAAGCAATCGGCAGCGCATCAGGTGAAAGTCAGAACAACGATTGCACCGCATGGAGGAACACTCGTTCAACGAGTCGCCACCTCCGGGGATAAGGAAAGGTGGATCCGGCAGTACGAAGCGGGCGGAATGTCTCGTGTGGATATTACCGCTTGGAACTTGTCCGACCTTGAACTGATCGCCATCGGCGCCTTCAGCCCTTTGACCGGGTTTATGTCGCAACACGATTATCGATCGGTCGTCTCGCAGATGAGGCTTGCGGACGGTACGGTATGGAGTTTGCCGATCGTCTTGTCCGTCGGTCAGGAGACGGCTCAGCGCCTTACCGTAGGCGAAGATATCGCCCTTGTCGGCGGCGACGGTATTCTATACGGGGTGTTGACATTATCTGAGGTATACCCACGGGAGTTTGAGGTTGAGGCGACCAATGTTTACGGTACCGCAGACCTCGCCCATCCGGGAGTGAAAAAATTGTACGAGCAAGGGGAAATGTGCCTGGCGGGACCGATTTCGCTGCTTGTAAAACCGTCACACGCCCCGTTCGAGCAGTACTTTATGGATCCGGCCGCGACCCGCGAGATGTTCGCGAATCTCGGTTGGCGGACGGTCGTCGGATTCCAAACCCGCAATCCGGTGCACCGCGCCCACGAATACATTCAGAAGTGCGCGCTGGAGACAGTGGACGGCTTGCTGCTCAATCCGCTGATCGGCGAAACGAAGTCGGACGACGTGCCTGCTGCGATTCGCATGGAAAGCTATCAGGCGCTTTTGGCCAAATATTATCCGAAGGATCGCGTACGCTTGGTCGTGTTTCCTGCAGCGATGCGCTACGCCGGCCCTCGTGAAGCGATCTTTCACGCCCTTGTGCGCAAAAATTACGGTTGCACCCATTTCGTCATCGGCAGGGATCACGCCGGGGTCGGCAACTATTACGGAACTTACGACTCGCAAAAAATATTCGGGCGGTTCACACCGGAAGAGATTGGCATTCAGCCGAAGTTTTTTGAGCACAGCTTCTTTTGTCGGGTATGCGGCGGGATGGCGTCGAGCAAGACATGCCCGCACGATCACGAAGATCATGTGATCTTAAGCGGAACGAAAGTACGCGAGATGCTGCGCAGCGGGCAGACGCCGCCGCCGGAGTTTTCACGGCCGGAAGTGGCAGCCATCCTGATCAAGGGAATGAGAGGGCAAGTTGGGTAATGAATATTTAATTAATGGCATCAATGATTTACCCCATAAATTTTATCGAGGAGGATTTGTATGACGTTAAAAGTCGGTATTGTAGGTGTTGGAGGAATTGGCAGCAGACATGCCCAGGTGTACAAAGAAAATCCGAATGTGGAAATTGTCGCTGTATGCGACATCATCGAGAAGAAGGCGAAAGCGGCAGCCGAGAAGTTCGGCGGTCGCCCGTTTACCAGCGTGAAGGACATGCTGGCCAGCGGCATTCAATTGGATTTGTGCAGTGTGGCGACCAAAGGCGTGGAGAACGGCGGCGATCACTACGTGCCGACAATGGAATTGTTGGAAGCCGGCATTCCGGTGCTTGGCGAGAAGCCGATTTCCAATAACATCGACGAAGCGATCAAGATGGTTGAAGCGGCCAAATCGCGGAAAATTCCTTACGCTATCGATTTGAACCATCGATTCACGCCGGCGGCGCTGAAAGCCAAACAATGGATTGAAGCCGGCAGACTCGGCACGCTTCATATGATCAATATGCGGATGTGGATCAACAACCCGGCGGAGTCGTCCCCATGGTTCCATATGCGCGCTTTGCACCCGCACTCCTTTGACGTCATTCGTTATTTCTGCGGCGATGTGACGAAAGTCGCGGCGTTTATGATGAAAGGCGAAGGACGCACGATCTGGTCGAACGCACAAATCATCCTGCAGTTCGCGAACGGCGCAATCGGAAATTTGGTTGGCAGTTATGATGCTGGCAAAAGCTACGGGTTGGAGCAATGCGAAGTGGTTGGATCGAAAGGTCGTTTCGTCCTTGTCGACGCTTGCGAGCACTTGACGTTCTATCCCCGCGATTCCATCGAGACAGAAACATACAGCTACTTAGGCGGGATGCGGTCTTTCAGCGAAACGTTCAAGAGCCGGATCGATGCCATGGTTGACCAAATGGCAGCTAAAACTCCTTACACGGAAATCGACGGTTCGGCGGAAGACGCTTTGAAAGCCCAGACGATTATCGAAGCGGCAATCCGCTCGTTTGAAACCGGTACGGTTGTCGAGTTGTAATTCATCGGTCAATCGTGATAGTAAAGCCATCATTTTTACGAAAAAGAGAGGGTTAGCGATGATTAAACTAGGTGTCAATTCCGTATTGTTCAAGTTTTTCGACTTCGCGACTGCGGCCAAGCATATCGCTCTGGCCGGGTATGACGGAGTGGAAATTTCGGCAATCAAAGGGATGTGCGAGCATCTTGAGTTGGAAAATTGGAAGCAGCAAGCGAGTGAATTGAGATCGATCGTCAACGATAACGGTCTCAGCTTTCTAGCGATGGAGTTGGGGGCAAAGTTAGGCAATGAGGATTGGCTGCTGAAGGCGTTCGAAGCCGGAGCGGAAATCGGGATCCCGGTCATTAACGTCGGTCCCGGAGGCAAAACCGGAGTCGAGGAAGATTTGCAGCGTTCCATCGAGCTGTTGAACAGTATGTCGGAGAAAGCGGCCCAGTTCGGCGTCACACTGTGTGTGAAGGCGCACATCGGCCAGGCGATCGACAATACGCCGACAACGCTTGCGGCCATGGAGAAAGTGACTTCTCCGGCGTTCGGGATCGACATGGATCCGAGCCACATTTTCCGCGCGAATGAAAATCCGGAAGAAGCGATCAAGCAAGTGGTCAGCCGGGTCAAGCACGTACATATCCGCGATTGCAAAGGCCGCAACGCCGGCCCTGGACCGATCGAGGATCAAGCTTGCGGTCGCGGGGACATTAACCTCGACGCCTATTGCAAGGTGCTCGTTGACAGCGGCTATAATGGGCCGATCAACTTGGAAGTGATCGGTTCGAAGGAAGACCACTCGCTGGCTCAAGTGTCCATCGTTGCCGCCGAAGCTTATGGTTATTTGAACGCGATTCTGAAACGTTACGGCGCACGTTAAACCTGCGATAAGGAGATATCGAAAATCATGACGAAAAAACCGAACCTGCTGCTGCTTGGCATCGACAGCCTGCGCAGAGATCATATGAGCGCTTACGGCTATCATCGCCAGACGACTCCGCATATCGCCAAGTTCGCGGAGCAAGGCGTGCTATTCGAGCAGCATTTCAGTCCGAGCATTCCGACGACTCCGGGTTATGCTTCCATGTTGACAGGGATGGACTGCTTCGGCACCGACGTTGTGGCGCTGCGCCACAAGGGGCCCCTGGGCGACCATGTCAAGACGCTTCCGGAAATTTTGGGGGCGAACGGGTACAATACGACGTGTATCGGCTTTAAGGGCAATCCTTCCTCCCGCGGTTTTCAATCCTACATTGAGTATGAGGGTTGGAAGGGCGATGCAAGCGGCCGCGCTCCGAAAGCGCAAAGAATGAACGAAGTGGCGATCCCCGAAATGGCTCGTCTGGCTTCGGAAGATCAGCCGTTCTTCCTGTTCATGCGTCATATGGATCCGCACTCCCCGTATTTGCCTCCGCTGCCTTATGAGCGCATGTTTTACGGCAAAGACGAGAAGGACCCGAGCAACAAATCGATGGAGCCGGTTTATAATTTTAAGCCGTTCAGCGATTACATCCGCTCCTGGATTCCGGAAGGTTTAACCGATCAAGAGTACGTGACCGCGCAGTACGACGGGGCGATCGCGTATATGGATGCGGCGATTCAGAACATTTTTACGGCATTAACTGATTTGGGGATTGAAAATGAAACGCTCGTCGTCATCACTTCCGACCACGGGGAGACGCTGTACGAGCACGATTGCTATTTCGACCATCACGGGACGTACGAGAACACTCTGATGGTGCCGCTGATTTTCAGGTGGCCGGGCAAGCTGCCGGAAGGCAAGCGGTATAAGGATATTTCGTTGATTTCGGATATTACCCCGACGGTGCTTGATTTGTTGGGCGTCGAGACGGGAATTGATTTCGACGGACGCACGCTGCGGCCGCTCATTGACGGTGGAGAGGTAGCGCCGATCAGTGAAATGTACATCACCGAGTGCACCTGGATGCGCAAGCACGGCTGGCGCACGCCGGAATGGAAGCTGATTCATGCGCTGGAGCCGGATTTTCATTTTAAGCCGGAGATTGAGTTGTATAACTTGGTGAAGGATCCGCTGGAGCTCAACAATGTAGCTGAGCGGGAGCCGGAAATTGTGGCGATGTTGGAGGCGCGGATGCAGGCGCATATCCAAAAGCGCGAAGCCGACACGGGGCGGACAAACCCCATGTACACGAACCTGGATTGGCATGGCAAGGGCGTCGGCCCGTTCACCAGCTCACAGCAAGCGTATGATTCGATGCATATCGGGTCTTCGAAGGCGGCAAGGGATTTGCAAG
>JAJFMO010000306.1 GCA_020697475.1 Paenibacillaceae bacterium
TTCTTAACGCACAATCGGATGAGGTACGGTCAAGTGCCCCATCAGACTGGTCGCCGGTTTGCCGTCTTGCAGCAGTTCAATGCTCCCGACTTCCTTGAATTGGAACAACGTTTGTTTGATGGCTTGCAGCGTCAGTTGTTCCCCCGCCGATCCCCACCGTCCTTCGTCGGATATCGACAGATCAACCGTCAACACATTGCCTTGCAGCGTTGCCGAGCGAAATGTAAATCCTGCACACAAGGCGACCAATTGCGGATCGGGGCTTTTCTTCAGTGTGTTCAATGCGGCCAAGTACCGGTCGCTATCTTTTGCAGGGGAAATATTAACTTGCTTCTGCACAAGCTTCGTTCCTTGATCATCGCCATAATACGCATCGATTGGGATCGTTTGGGCGGCTGCGCCTTGCGTCTTCCCTTCCGTCTTCCCATCCGTTGGGTTCGGCTCGGCCAGCGGCTTGCCGCAACCCGATAGCATCAGCAGAACAACCAGCGCAATCGCCATCGCCGAGGTCGAATATTTAGTCACAGGCACCCCTCCGTCCTACGGTTTAATATGCAGGAAGTCTTTCAAAGCTTTGACGATGGCTGCAGCCACCCGATCCTGGAAAGCTTCCGTATACATCGGCGCTTCTTCTTCCGGATTGGATAAATAGCCTACCTCAAGCAGAACAGCCGGCATCGTCGTCTTCAACACAACGCGAAAATCTTCCTGGCGCACTTTACGATCCGGGAACCCGGTTGCGGCAAGTATGTACGGATGGATTTGGTTGGCGAGAGCGATACTGTCGTCGCGGCCGTAATACGTCTCCACTCCGGCTGTTGTTGCCGTGTAGTTGTTGCCGTGGATCGAGACGAACACATCGGCTTTGTTATCGTTGGCGAAAGCGGCGCGATCGTCCAGTTCGACGAATGTGTCGTCGATTCTCGTCGTCAATACTTCCACACCGGGCACCTGCTCAAGCAGCGCCTTTACCTTCTTCACCATCGACAGGGTGAAATCCTTCTCGAATTTTCCGGTAATTGATACCGCTCCGCTGTCGTGCCCTCCGTGTCCGGCGTCCAGCACAATTTTGTACTTGCCGTTCGTCTTCAATTGAAGTACGGACTGGTTCGGAAAATTCGTCTGAACCGGGCTCGCTTGAGTCTTCTCCTTCAAATCAAGCACAATGCGAACGGTAGATGGCTTGTCCGAAAATAACGAATAACGAATTTTGTCGGTAAACTTGCTGCTGACGAGGACTTCCCCGTTCTGGTACGCAGGCTGGCCATTCATCGTCGTACCCAGTTCGCTGCCTGGGATGTCGATCACCAGTCGATCCGGGTTTCCAAGAGCAGTCACCTTCGGCGCCATGATCTTGCCGGATGACTGGATATATATTCGGTCACCAACTAGCTGAACGGCCGTAATATCGGGAATCGCAGGATTATTGGTCACGACTCGATCCGTTCGTGCCGGTGGATTGGCAGGCTCGGTTTGGCCGGTCGAAGGCAAAGTGATATGTATCTGCGTCCCCAATGCGATGCCGGCGGTTCCGTTCGAAGCGGCAGGCGGGTTCTTCGGTGCATCCGCTATTGGATTAGCATTCGACGAACCGGATGCGGAAGGAGTTGTTGAGGCTGGTGGCTCCAACTGCTCCACTGGCTTGGTTGGATTCACGGGGTTGACCGGTTTGTCCGGATTGGCAGTAGGTGCAGCCTGATTCACCGGATTGATCGCCGCTACCTGAACCTCCGAAGAAGGTGGCGCGGACTTGTCCTCGCTCTTTCCTTGCGCCAGAACGTTGTTGGGCTGGTACAAGAAGACGGAACGAGTGAGATCGTCCCACGTCACTTGGACGCCCATCGTTTCACTGACGAAACGGACAGGGAGCATCGTGTTTCCTTCAATGATCTTGGGCGGGACTTCCAGCAACTTGTTACTGTTGTTGACTTTCACCTGTGGACGGTCGATCGTCATCTCGATGGAGACGGCGTCGTCCTTCACCGTAACTTTGCGTTCGTTGCCGTCCCAGCCGACTTTTGCGCCTAAATTCTCGGCGATCACGCGAACGGGTACGAGCGTATTGCCCTCAACGAGCACAGGGGGAACCTCCGTCGGCAACGGTTTGCCGTCGAGGAACAGCGAGATGGCGTTCTCCGCGTGGACAACCAACGGAGCCGCCAGAAACAGGACGAGCATCATGCAAACAGTTAGCAGCGATTTCATTCCGACACCTCAAAGATCGATTAAATATGGGGAAAAAGATTGACGAAAGTTGCGTGGAAACCCTTCTATCATTCTAGCAAGATTCGCTGGTAAATGACAGCAGTTGGGAGACTCCGACAATTTTTAATAGTTTAGACGATACTGGTAGGGTAAAGTTGCGACACGCGCTGCAAGATGAGCCTATTTTCCTAGAAAATGGGACGCGGGTGCTGCGATTGAAAAATATGTTATAATAACGGCACTAGTAATAGGAAATGCCTATAAAGGAGGTGCTGCGGATGGAGCTGCGGCAATTGCAATACGCCGTGCAAATCGCGGTCGAGCGCAACTTTTCCCGGGCGGCGGAGAAGCTGCATATCGCTCAGCCGTCGCTCAGCCAGCAGCTGTCAAAGCTGGAGAAGGAGCTTGGAGTGCTGCTTTTTCAACGGAATACGAATTCAGTGGAGATTACTTATGCCGGGTCGGTGTTCGTCGATAAAGCGCAGAAGATGCTCGACATGGCCGAGCAACTCAAGCAAGAGATGGAGGACATCTCGTTGACCAAAAGGGGGCGGCTCGTCGTCGGCAGCTTGCCGATTACGGGTTCGCACGTGTTGCCACGGGTGCTGCCGGCGTTCCAACGGAACTATCCGTCGATCGAAGTGGTGTTGCTGGAGGACACAACGACAAATCTGGAGCAGTTGGCGATCACCGGGCAGACGGATGTGTGTCTGCTGTCGCTGCCGCTTGAGGAGAAAGGACTCGATTACCGCGAACTGACGGAGGAGGAGATCGTACTGGCCGTCCCGCCCCGTCATCCGTTAGCTGTCCGGGGCGAGCCGATGAATATCTCCGAACTGTCTCAAGAACCTTTTATCACGTTGAAAAAAGGGCAAGGCTTTCGGCAAATCGCCATCGACTTGTGCGAGCAAGCAGGTTTTACGCCGGACATCGTCTTCGAGAGCGGCAACATCGAGACGGTGCAATCGCTGGTGGCGGCGGGCATGGGCGTCGCCTACGTGCCGCGCATGGTGTCGCGGGCGACGGGCAGCGAATTCGCGCCGGTGTATTTGCCGCTTACGGTGAAGCCGACCCGCACGCTCGTCATCGCCTGGCGCAAGGGCCGGTATTTGTCCAAGGCGGCGGAAGCGTTCATCGCCACGCTCGATGAAGTATTCTCGGAAGAGAATGGCGCCGGAGCCTAATACAATGAGGGGCGCCTGTCCTCAAACACCGGGATCGTGCGGCGGATTCGATCGACTGCTGCGAGATCGATTGAGGCATGCAGGATTGTCTCCTCTTCCCCGCCTTCAACCACGATCTCGCCCCACGGATCAACGACCATCGAATGGCCGAAAAAATCCGTCTTGCCGCTCGTTCCCATCCTATTGCACGCGACGACGTACATTTGATTCTCGATCGCTCGCGCTTGCAGCAGCGTACGCCAATGATGCAACCGCGGATGCGGCCATTCCGCAGGTACGAACAGAACAGACGCACCGCCTAGAGCAAGCTTCCGCGCCAGCTCCGGGAAGCGGATATCGTAGCAGATCATCATCCCGCTCGACACTCCGTCAATCTGTGCCGCTCCAACCGTTTCCCCTGCAAACAAATATTTTTCCTCTTCCATCAGCCGGAAAAGGTGGATTTTTGAATAGTCGGCCACACGATTGCCCTTACGGTCAAACGCATAGATCGTGTTGTACACTTGTCCGCCGCGTAAATCCGATACCGAACCGGCAATTACGTTCACGCGGTACTTTCGGCAAAACGCGCTGATCAGCCTCTCCGTCTGCTCGCCCCCGCGATCCGCCAACTCGTGGATTTGCGGCAAGGCGTAACCGGTGTTCCACATCTCCGGCAGCAAAATCACGTCCGGGCGCTCCGTATGCGCTATCGCCTGCTCAAGCAACGTCTCCGCCTTGGAAAAGTTCGCCTCCGGTTCGCCGATCGCGACGTCCATCTGGATCAGCGCGACTTTCAACTTTTTTGACTCAACAGATTCATTGTTTCCGTTCATTGCGATCCCTCCATTGCCCCCATTCTATGCTTTCCCGACAATGGGCGCAACCGGAACAACATGGCTTGTACGTCGATGGCGAAAGTGATACATTGTTGTCCAAAGAGGAGTGACTAGCGATTATGATGGACGGAACTATCGACCGCACCGGGGCGATCAAGATCAAGCCGGCGGAGCGGATTCAGCGGCTGCCGAAGCAATTTTTCGCCTCGTTGGTGAAGAAAGCGAATGAGCGAATCGGCATGGGGTACGACGTGATCAATCTCGGTCAAGGCAACCCCGACCTGCCGACTCCGCCGCACATTGTGCAGGCGTTGCAGGAAGCGGCGAAAAACCCGCTGTACCATAAATATCCCCCGTTCAGCGGGTTTACTTTCTTGAAAGAAGCGGCGGCGGAGCGGTATTACGCCGACTATGGCGTGCGGCTTGACCCTGAAACGGAAGTTGCCGTCCTGTTCGGCGGCAAGACGGGGCTGGTGGAGATCAGCCAGTGCCTGCTTAATCCCGGTGACTTGTGCCTCGTTCCCGATCCCGGCTACCCTGACTATTGGTCGGGCGTTGCGCTGGCGGGAGGCGAGATGGCGTTTATGCCGCTCGTTTCGGACAATCATTTTTTGCCGGATTATTCGAAGTTGGGGACGGATGTGCTCGATCGGGCGAAGCTGATGTTCGTCAACTATCCGAACAACCCGACGGCGGTGTGCGCTTCGAAGGATTTTTACGAGGAGACGATTCGGCTGGCCAGCAAGCATAATATTGTGGTGGTCAGCGACTTTGCCTATGGAGCGATCGGGTTTGATGGGCAGCGGCCGGTCAGCTTCCTGGAGTGCGAAGGTGCGAAGGATGTCGGGTTCGAAATTTATACGTTGTCAAAAACGTACAATATGGCCGGCTGGCGGGTCGGATTCGCGCTCGGCAATGCGGAGTTGGTGCGGATCATCAATTTGATTCAGGATCATTATTACGTCAGTTTGTTCGGCGGGATTCAAAAGGCGGCGGCCGTCGCTCTTACTGGGCCGCAAGATTGCGTAAAGGAACTGAACGCGGTTTATGAGTCGCGCCGCAACGCTTTGTTCCGGGCGCTTGATGGGATCGGCT
>JAJFMO010000307.1 GCA_020697475.1 Paenibacillaceae bacterium
CCTACTATCCGATCTCATTCAGTCCATTGTAGCATATCTTCAAGCCGGTTTTGTACAGGTTTTTTCTGCAAATAACAAGCCCCTTGTACCATCTTATGGTACAAGGGGCTGGTCTATGACCCGTGGCGGGCTGGTAGTCCGCTATGACTGGCCGCTAACCCGTGATCGCCAGCAAGATGCTGTTGACCGCATCTTTGATCGCTACGATCAGGTTGTTCATCGAGTCTTTGATTCCGGATAAAATTTGGTTTTGCTCTTTAATGGCTCCCGTCTGATCCTGAATGGAATGATTGACGCCGGCGAGCTCATGAATCGCATTGTTTAGCAGTAAATAGATGACGACGATCGCGCCTAGAGCTACGATCAACCAGATCCAGCGCCACGCCGTCTGTGAACTTTGTGCTGGTGCTTTCTCCCTCTTCTTAATGACCGTCACGGTCCGATATCCGGGGGGACGTTCTGTATAACGTGTTCCTGCCGGGGGTTCGTTGCGCGACGGCTGGCCGCCTTGGCTGACCGGTGGAGTCTCGTCGATCCGTTCGCGGTCATCTTGATCCATACGATTATCCATGGCAATTCCCTCCTCGTTTGGAGCCTAATATAGTATTCGCGGCAGATCGACAAATTATGACCGTACCTACTGGACAAGCGGGATCGATACATTGTCCGTGAGTTTTGTCCGATTTTCTGTTAAGATGAATAAATACGCGAATCCATCTGATCATCAAGAAGATCATTTCATCCCAAAGGAGAACTTCATTTATGAACAAGACAAACGTGCTGGCCGTTGTTGGCGGCAAAGAAATTACCCAAACCGACATCGAAGATATTCTGACATCGCTGGGACCGCAAGCCGCCGCGCAATACCGGAACCCGGAAGGACAAGCCCGCTTGCTCGACGAAGCGATCAACCGCCAGTTGTTATATCTGGATGCGGTCGACAACCAATTGGATAAAGAGAAAGAGTTTCAGGAGCAATTGGCCGGTATCAAAGAAAATTTATTGCGCGACTATGCCGTCGGCAGGTTGTTGGATCCGGTCAAGGTGACCGACAAGGAAGCGGAAGATTATTATTCGACGCATAAAGAACATTTTTTGAACCCGATCAGTATTAAGGCCAGCCACATTTTGTTGAAGGAAGAGGAGAAATCGAACGAGGTGTACAGCCAGATTGAAGCAGGCACTTCGTTCGAGGACGCAGCCAAAGCTTCTTCTTGCGAAGGGGTCGATCTCGGCTATTTCGCCCGGGGGAAGATGGTTCAGGAATTTGAGGATGTGGCGTTCGCCATGGCGGTGGACGAGGTGAGCAAGCCGGTCAAGACGGAGTTCGGTTATCATATCATCAAGATCTATGATCGGCGAATCGGCAAGAGCCGCACGTTCGAGGAAGTGCGGGAAGATCTGAGGAACTTCCTGCAATCGGAGAAGCGCAACGACCTGTATTTCGGCAAAGTCAAAACGTTGCGCGGCAAATACGGGGTCACAATGAAGTAGCTTTGACCGCAAAATAAAACAAGGACGGTGGGAAAGCCCACAGTCCTTGTTTTTTAATTATAGAGCTTTTATTTATTGTGCCTTCATTTCTTCGATCTTCTTGTCCGCCGCTTCTTGGCCTTCACGAAGCACGGTGTTGATGTCTTTCTTGTTCAATGCCATCTCCTTGCGGAATGCGCGGATGATCGTTTGCACTTCTTTGTCCGCGATGTTCGGCGTTGGTGTCGGCACCGGAGGATATTTGTAAACCGCTTGAATGTTCTTGTCTTTCATCGAAGGGAAAGCTTGCGCGAATTGCGCCTTGATCGACGGATCGGTGAGCGCGGTCAAACGGCCGGTACGGGTAAGCTCGATTTGCAAGTCTTTCGAAGTCATCATCTGAATGACCTGGAACGCTTGATCCCGGTACTTGCTGCCATTGGAGATGACCAGAATATCGCCCAGCGCATGGCGACCCTTCTTGAGTGTGTCTTCAAAACGCGGCTCAGTAACCATATCCCAGTTCATCTTGTTGCCGTCGGCTTCTTGCTGCAGAATATCGCTGATCAGCTTGCCTACCCAGTCGGCCTGCATCGCCTGAATGTGTTTGTCGGTAAATCCGCCCGGACCGTACGTGTACGTCTTGCCTTTGACATATCCCGGCTGCATGTACACTTGGTCGAACAAATCGAGAATTTTATGATAGACCGGAATGTCCACGAGCGCCTTGCCGGTCTTCGGATCGACGAACGGTTGCGAATACGGGCTCACGAGATGATCGGGGAACCGGGGATCCCAGCCGATGTATTGTGTCCCGTCTTCTTCCCGGGTCAACCGCTTGGATAATTGCAGAACATCGCTCCACAGCATATCGTCTTTCATATACGGAATGCCAAACTTGTCAAACAAGTCTTTATTATAGAACATCGCTCCGGTGTTCAGGTTAAACGGAATACCTTGCATTTGTCCTGGCTCGAGGTTCTGTACGGCTTTCACCAGAGCCGGCTCGATCTGGCTTAAGTCGAAATTGGACCGTTTGATCAAATCGGTCAAATCCGAAGGCAAATTCAACTGCTTCAAGGGCATGTGCCAGTCATTATCGGACATGATCAAGTCCGGCGTATCGCCGCCGGCAATCAAATCATCCAGCTTGCCTTCGAGCTTTTGCAGCGTGATGTAAGGATATTTCTTCTTCAGAGGCTCCACGAACAAGCTCTGGTATTCGAGATCCGAAAGTCTCGTAACGTTCACGTAAAACTTCAAAGTAACCGGGTCCGTCGGTACCTTGAACGTTGATTCTTGCTTTTTCCCACTGTCTGCGGCTTGACCGGAACTGTCCGGCTTCGCCTGGGAACAACCTGAGAATGCCAAAGCGGCAACGGCCAGCATCATGATTGTCCCTTTGATCTGTTTCCTCATCCTTACCCCTCCATAGAGTTGATGTAATTAGGAATCTGAGTAGAAATATGCCCTTAACAACAGCAAAAAAACCACAGAATTTGCAACCCGAATACACGTATACATCAGGTTAACAAAATCTGGGTTCTCCTCTTCTCCACCCGGATCCTTATTCTATTGCGAAATCGCTTCATTAGCAAATTTCTCATAGGAAATCATACTTCAGAATTGTTTCGCTGTCAATCGCCAAATCTAGCCTTTATTTACTTTAATGCTGCATATTTTGCTCATTTGTAATAATTAGTCAGTTGCTTTACTATTTCAACCGGGAAAAGATGGACTTAATCTTCTCCCACCATTTGGACAAAATCGATTTCGTCTGAGCCGCAGGTGCGGTGGATTCGGAATCAGCGGCAACGTTTTCGAAAGCCGTCGTTACGGTTGTATCGGAAAAGATAGCGTCGTCAGTCAGGACTGAGGACGGAGCGGGAGTAATCGCCGCCGTTGTCGAGGCAACTTCCTGGCCGTCCGCATTGTAGGCACGCAACGTCAAATTCGAGTGCTCGGGCACGTCAGCTGCGCGCAGATCAAGCGCGAAGGGTGGCGCCGTCGACGTAAGAATCGGTTTGCCGTCCAATTCGTACACTACCTTGCCGATCATTACGTCAGGAAATTTGACGAACGGAACAATATGCGCCGAGCTTTCAATCAGCGACTCGGATTCGCTGTCCATTTTCAAATAACCCAAATGATTATCCGGCTTCGCTCCCGTTTCAACTTTCGATAACAAGTAGGGATCGGCAATGAACGATTTGTAAGCGTCCATCGCTTTCGGGTCGTCGCGCAGCAGAAAATCGTTCTTCGACTCCCTGAGTCGCAAGTTGACGTTGAACCATGTGATCGCCTTTAGTCGCGGATACTTCTTGGGCATCACTTCATACAAACGGGACATGTTGAGAATGGCCCAATCGGTATGAGATTTGCCGTCTTCGTTCGTCGTATGCGACACCGCGGTTTCGCTGATCATGATCGGTTTGCGATCGGCGTACTTGGAGTACACTTCATCCAGCTTTTCGACCGGGCTCATCTGCATCATGGATATCGTAGGGTCTCCGAAAATGTAAGGTTCGTTGTACATATCGATGCCGACCCAATCGACATACTCGTCTCCGGGATAAAACTGATCCATCGAGTATTTCGGCACATCGTTGGGCGCCCACACCATCGCCACGTTCGGCGCCTCTTCGTGCATGATGGAAGCGACGAGGCGGAATTTCTCGATGTATTTCGCCGGATCGTCCGCCCAGGGCACCCAATCGCCGTTCATTTCGCAGGCAAATCGGAGAAAGATCGGAATTTCCGCCGCTTTCATTTCCCGGGCCCAATAATGCAACTGCTCGCCGTCAACAACTTCGTCGAGCCCGTTCACCGGCTCCCAAGCGATTTGCATCGCCGCTCCCGCCTGCTGGGCACGGCGGATGTAACTGCTGACAAAACGCATGTCGAAGTGTGGGTATGTCAGGTATAACGCGTGATTTTTACCGTATATGTCCGCCGATCTCGTGTAGTTATTGCCCATTAGCCGATCCTGCTCGGAGTACATCCCGATGTAGGTTCCGTAAGCCGGTTCGAATTTCGCCAGTTTTCCGGAGGTGGGCAGGCTTACGGCAGCCAGCTTTCTTTCATCCGAGGTGGAAACATACATCTCTACCGTCGTGCGCAATTGCTCGGCACGCTCCCAATAGGTGGCGCCGAGATCTTTGCCTTCTTTCAACCAATATTCGTTGGATAATTCGTAGTAATGGCGGGCGGGATCGATTTGCTTCATGCTGTCGTAGTATTCGGCGAGCATGCCAGCGTAGGCTGCCGCACCGTCCCAATTGCTTTGATCGGCGTTGTACTGGACGAGATATTCCCAGTAAGGTGCCGCCGCTTTCAAGTCGCCGCTGTCTTGCGCCGCTTGGGCTTTCTGTTCCGCTTCGGAAGCGGTTACTGCAAATACAGCGCGATCCCCGGCGATCAAGGTGACCACCAGCAGGCAACCCGCCAATTGGATGATGAAAAATCGTCTTGTTGATCGAATCGCCTGATGATGTATGCTCACCCGTTCACGCCCCCCGACGCGAATATATTCTCTTTGGACCCTGGATGCCGCCGGTTGGCGGATACGGTCTCTTTAAGTTAACGTTGGGTGATGCCAAACGGTTTTTGGGTTGGGGCGGCGATTTTGGCGGGGATGGGGGTGCGGTGCGCTAAGGCCGGTTTCGGCCTTAGCTGCTCGGGGGGCTGCTGCGGTGCGACGTAAGGCCATTTTTGGCCTTAGTCGGTGCGATTGGGGATGAAGTAAAATAGTTTGTGTAAATGAAAAAGGTAGGGTATCCTCGGAATCACCACAACTCCATGAAAGGATTTAACCCTACCATGACT
>JAJFMO010000308.1 GCA_020697475.1 Paenibacillaceae bacterium
GATCCACAGCCATTTCCTCCGCTTGCGGCGGGCGGCAAGTCGGCCCGCTTCCGCATCGGACGCTTCGTCTTCCATGCTTTCCGTGAATTGCCCGGCGCGAATAGCCGGCACGACCCGGGTAATTTCACCATCCAGCTCGTCTTCGCCGAACACCGCCTTCGGTTCGTTGCGGCGCTCCGGCAGCAGGCACGTTTCCAAATCACGCTGCATCTGCTTTGCTGAAGAATAACGCTCATCGGGATTTTTTCGCATCGATTTGAGAATAATATTTTCCACGCTTTGCGGGATCAGGGAATTCACCTTGCGCGGCTCTTCCACGTTCTCCTGCAAATGCTTGAGCGCCACGCTGATCGGGCTTTCCCCGAGAAAAGGCAGGCGGCCGGTCAGCATCTGATAGAGCACGATGCCGAGCGAATACAGGTCGGATTTGGCTCCCGCGGAGACGCCTTTGGCGTGCTCAGGGGAGAAATAATGGACGGAACCGACAACCGAACCGGTCTGGGTGATCGTGGACGACGTCGTCGCCCGGGCGATCCCGAAATCCGTTACTTTCACCCTTCCATTTTTCCCAATCAAAATGTTGTGAGGCTTAATGTCGCGATGCACGATCTGGTTCGAGTGGGCGTGATCGAGCGCGTCGCAAATTTGGCTCGTAAAGTGAATGGCTTCCTCGACTTGCATCGGTGCTTTTTCCTTGATGACTTCGTTCAATGTCGTCCCTTCGACGTATTCCATCACGATGTAATGAACGTCGTTCTCTTTGCCGACATCGTAGATGCTGACGATATTCGGATGGGACAAAGAAGCCGCAGCTTGCGCTTCCCGCTGAAAACGGCGAATGAACTCGTCGTCGTGTACGTACTGATCTCGCAGCACTTTGACCGCGACTTTCCGGTTGAGCAGAACGTCGTGCCCTTTGTAGACGATCGCCATGCCGCCGCCGCCGATTCGCTCCAATATTTCATACCTGTCGCCCAGCCGGGTTCCGATCATGCGCCTTCACTCCTTTGCGAGGCGTCTGAATCCTTGTTGGCCAGCAGCACTGCGGTAATATTGTCGTCCCCGCCGGCAACAAGCGCCGTGTCGACCAGACGATTGACCTTGCTATGAAGGTCGCCGTCTTCTTCGATCAGCTTCAGCATCGTCGGATCGTCGAGCAGATTGCTTAATCCGTCCGTGCACAAGAGCAAGAGATCGTCCTTCGTCCACTCGAAATCGTTCATCTCCACTTCAATCGCCGCTTCCGTCCCCAAAGCCCGGGTCAGCACGTTACGTCGCGGATGATTGCTCGCTTCCTCAACGGTAATTTGACCGCTTCTTACAAGCTCGCTGACCAACGAATGGTCTTCGGTCAATTGCTTGATCTTTGACTTGCGAATCATGTAAGCCCGGCTATCCCCGATGTGGCCGATCGTGACGTAGTCGGGAGAGGCCAGTGCGACGACAATGGTCGTACCCATCCCTCGATAATGCGCCCTTTCGCTGGACATTTCGAATACACGTTCGTTGGCAAGCAGAATCGCCTTCTTCACATGGTACTTGCATTCCTCAAACGTCATCCCGTCATGCAACACTTTCAGCTGGCGAACGATCGTGTCGACCGCCAGGTAGCTTGCCGTGTCGCCGGCCTGGTGTCCGCCCATCCCGTCGGCGATGACTGCCAGCGTATAGCCCCCCAGATCGTTCAGTACGGAATAACGATCTTCGTTGACGGTCCGAATGCGTCCGATATCCGTTCTTTGCGCTGTCAACATCGACTCATCACTTCGCATTCGCCTCCATATGTTTCGCCCGCAACTGGCCGCAGGCGGCGGCGATGTCGCTGCCTTGCTCGCGGCGAATCGTCGCATTGATGCCGTGACGCTCCAGCGTATGCAGGAACGTGAATATGTCGTCGCGGCTCGTCCGCTTGAAGTTGCGTTCCGGCACGTAGTTGACGGGAATCAGATTGACGTGGCACAACGGCTTCATCGGCTCCAGAACGCGGGCCAACTCCTCAGCGAGTTCCTTGTGGTCGTTGACCTCACCGATCAACGCGTATTCGAACGTAATCCGCCGTCCGGTTTTCTTGATGTAGTACAGGCAAGCTTCAATCAAGTCGGTGAAAGGGTACCTGCGATTGACCGGCATCAGCTTGGAACGCAGTTCGTCGTTCGGCGCATGAATCGAGATCGCCAAGTTGATCTGCGTCTCCTCGTCGGCGAACCGATATATGTTCGGGACGATCCCGCTGGTAGACACCGTGATATGGCGCTGGCCGATGTTCAACCCTTGCTGGTGAATGACGATGCGCAGAAAATCCATCGTCGCTTCATAATTTTCGAACGGCTCGCCGATGCCCATGATGACGATGCTGCTGATGCGCTCCTTCGTCTCGTCCATCAGCCGCTGCGCCTTAACGACCTGGGCGACGATCTCGCCGGCCGACAAGCTGCGCTTCAAGCCGCCCAGCGTCGACGCGCAGAACGTACAGCCGATCCGGCAGCCAACTTGTGTCGTCACACAGATGCTGTAGCCGTAATCGTGCTTCATGACAACCGTCTCAATCGCCTGCGCATCCGCCAACTCGAACAGAAACTTGACCGTCCCGTCGGCAGATTGATACTTGGCCACCTCGGTCAAGGTAACAAATTGAAAATGGTCCTCCAGCTTTTGCCTTAAGCTCTTGGACAAATTACTCATGTCCGCAAAGTTTTGCACCCTTTTGACGTATAACCAGTCGAATATTTGCCCGGCGCGAAAGACGGCTTCCCCTGAGGAAAGCAGCCACTCCTTCCATTGCTCCGAAGTCAAATCATAGACGAACGGTTTCATCTCATCACAACCTGTTTTTTCTGAATTTTCTCTATGTAAAGAGGTTCCCATTGATTTTATCACATTTGCGGCCGTTTTCGCAGTTTCGCGATGAAAAACCCATCCGAGCCGTACTCATGCGGCAAAATTTGCACCATCCCATTCGTCTGCAGCGATTGGCGAAGGGGAGCAGGCAAGTTGGCAGCCGGCGGTTGATGCTCTGGCGTGGGCTCGACCAAGTCGGGTGCAAAGTCCGGGTGCTCGGCGAGGAAGCCGGCAATCACCTGCTGGTTCTCCTCGGCATCGATCGTGCACGTGCTGTAGACGAGCGTTCCGCCCGGCTTTACGAGGCTGGCGATCCGGCTGAGCAGCTCGCGCTGCACTTGGGAGATGGCGGCAATGTCTTCCGGTTGTTTGGCCCACTTGATATCCGGCTTGCGGCGAATGACCCCGAGCCCGGTGCACGGCGCGTCCAGCAGCACGCTATCGAACGACTCGGCTGCGAACCGCTCGATCAACTCGCGGGCGTCGCCGGCGATTGTATGGATGCAAGTAAGTTGCAACCGTTTCGCCTGCTGCTCGATCAGCTTCACCTTGTGGGCATGCAAGTCGCATGCCCATAATTCTCCGCGATCGAGCATCTTCTCGGCCAGGTGCCCGGTTTTGCCGCCCGGGGCGGCGCAGCAGTCGAGTACGCGCATGCCCGGCTGCGGATTGACGATTTCGGCGACGAGCATCGAGCTCTCGTCTTGAATCGACAAATCGCCGCGGGCATACGCATCCGTCTGCGCCCAGTTGCCGCCTTCGGACAATACGATGCCGGCAGGCGAGAGCTCCGAAGCGGTGGCTGCGATCCCGGCTGTGGTGAGCTCGGCCAACAGCGCTTCGCGGCTGTGGCGAAGCGTATTCGCGCGGGCGCTCGAATGCGGCGGCATGTTGTTGGCGGCGCACATCGCTTCGGTCGTCGCCTCGCCGTATTGACGGATCCAGCGCTCCACGAGCCACTCGGGATGTGAGTGGGCCAACGAGATGCGCCTTGCCGCCGGCAGGTTCTCGGGCACGATCAGATCGGCCCGCTGCCGGATGGCGCTGCGCAGCACCGCGTTGACGAGGCCGGCGATCCCCGCATGCCCGCGCTTGCGGGCGATGGTGACCGCCTCATTGACGGCAGCATGGTCGGGAATGCGCTGCAAATAGTGCAGCTGATAAAAACTAAGCCGCAGTAAACATCTTACCCACGGCTGCAGTGACTGTATTCCTTTACGAACCCAACGTTCGAGAAAATAATCGATCGTATTCAAGCGCTGAATCGTGCCGTAAACCAGCTCAGTGGCCAAGGCGGCGTCGGCTCGTTCCAACGTCCCGTCGTCAAGCGATCGGCCGAGCAGCAAATTGCTGTACGAGCCGTCTTGTTCGACGCGAGTCAGTACATCCAGCACCAGCTCGCGCGCCGATCGCTTGGCCGGCTTCTTCGAACGATTGCCGGTTTGAACTCCCACAAATTCAACTCCTTCTTGTTATCTTCCAATTAGCCTTCCCCCAACTTGTCGCCGACTTTCATTTGCCCGCCACGAACGAACGCCCCGGCGTCCATCGCGCTCTTGCCTGCCGGTTGAACCTTCGTCACTCGAAGACGTCCATCTCCAGTCACCACTTCTATTCCGCGCTCGCTTAAGGCGAGAACGGTACCCGGGGCAGGCTGGTTAATTGAAGTCCGCTTGGCCGGAGCCGGATTGGACACTGCCGACTCGACGCCCCATTCGCGATCATCCGACGGATCTGCGCAGCCGCGCACCTTCAACACGTTGCCGCTCCACATCGTGAAAGCACCCGGTTCGGGCAACAAACTCCGCACCAGATTATATATGGCTTCGGAGGGCTGCGTCCAGTTGATCCGCTCATCTTCGCGTTTTAAGTTCGGCGCGTAGGTCGCTTCTTCGTGGGGTTGAGGTACGGCGTTGACCACTCCGGAGATCAGCTTGGGCAACGTCGTGAGCAGAAGCTGCGCCCCCGCCTGTGCCAGCTTGATGAACATCGACCCCGACGTATCGTCTCGGCCGATCTCCACTTCGACTTTGCTGATCATATCGCCGGTGTCCATCCCTTCAGCCATGTACATAATCGTTACCCCGGTCTTCTTCTCCCCGTTACGAACCGCATGCTGGATCGGCGCCCCTCCCCGGTATTTCGGAAGCAGTGAAGCATGCACGTTGATACAGCCAAAGCGGGGGATCTCCAGCACCGTTTTCGGCAAAATTTGCCCGTAAGCTGCCGTCACGATCAGATCGGGGGCGATTCGCCGCAGTTCGTCGACAGCGTCGGAATGGCGCAATCGCTCGGGCTGAAGCACCGGTATGCCGCGCGTGAGTGCTAACGCCTTCACCGGAGTCGGCACGAGCAGCTTCTTGCGCCCTTGCGGCCGATCCGGCTGGCTGACGACCGCTGCAATCTCGTACCCCGCTCCGATCAACGTATCGAGGCAAGCGAC
>JAJFMO010000309.1 GCA_020697475.1 Paenibacillaceae bacterium
CCGGCGAACTATGCCGAATACCGTGGGGCCGCTGCCGGACATCAAGGCGCCGTCGGCACCGAACCGTTCCATGCATTCCTTGATCTGCCGAACTTCCGGATGAAGCGCCATGGTCACGTCTTCAAGCACATTCCCAAGCTTCCGACAGACGGCCTCGAAGTCGCCCATTGCAACCGCTTCCCGCATCTTCTCGACGGAAGGATGGTGTTGGATCGCAGCAGCGTTCAGCTTGCCGTACACGTCCGCTGTCGAAACGTTGATCGGCGGCTTGGCCAGAATGACCCAGCAAGGCGGAGGCGAGGGCAACGGTTCCAGCAATTCCCCTCGACCTCGGGCAATCGCCGTGCCGCCGGCGATACAGAACGGCACGTCGGAACCGAGCTCGCCACCGAGCTTCTGCAGTTCATGCTGCGGAATTCGGAGCCCCCACAAGCGGTTCAATCCCCGCAACGTTGCAGCCGCATCGCTGCTGCCGCCGGCTAATCCTGCGGCCACGGGAATCTTTTTGTCCAAATGTATGTATACGCCCTTCGAAACCCCGTATTTCTCCTTGATCAACCGGGCTGCCTGAAAGGCAAGATTCTTCTCGTCGAGCGGAATATATCCCGCCTGGCTTGAAATAATAATGGTATCTCCGGGAAGTTCCCTCATCTCGATGCGATCCGCCAGATCGACCATCGTCATCACCATCTCGACCTCGTGATAGCCGTCTCCGCGCTTATGAAGCACGTCCAGCACCAGGTTGATTTTGGCAGGCGCTTTCTCAAAAATCGTCATGTCGTGGTTCACCCTTCTATAGGCCGTGTTGCCGAATGTGCCATTATGCCGTAAATAGTATAGCAAACCGGCATAAGAAAAGCTAAAGCGTTGGCCGCTTTAGCTTGTTATTGGCGTATATGGATTGCGGACGGCACTTATCGCCGATACTTGTCGGCCAACTGCTGCTCGGCGATCTGAATAGCCCGCTTCACCATGTTGCCGGCGTCCTTCGCCCGGATTCCGCCCCAGCCCTCGCGATCGACCGTATCGGAAAACCCGAGGTCCTTCGCCAATTCGTACTTCATCTTCTCCGACATCATCCCGCCTCTGCGGCCCATAAGCATAAGCCTCCTTGGATTAAAGATTAGCTTTAGTATGTGATAAACGATCGAAGAATACCCATGGAAAACGCGTTTAAAAATTAAAAACAGCAAAATCCGAAGATTCCGCTGTTTCAACCGTGCATCGATCTATGTTTGAATATACGTAATGCGAACGTGCTCCTCCTCGTTGCACACCGTCACTTCCACCGATTCGGTGAGAATGTCGGCATAGCTGTAGGACACTCGTTTGAAAGCATGTTGTTCTTGGTCAAGCTTGACAATAAATACAGAAGGGTAGGTTTCTTCCAAAACACCGGATCGTTCGATCGTCTTACGACGCCCGCCGTTTGCACGTAACATAATCTTTCGCCCAACGTGGGGTTCCAAACTGCGTTTGATCTCCAATAGCGCATTTTTTGCCATTGTGTGCAACCACCTCTTTCCGTGTCAATTATACCCTATTTTGAGGTGGCTTGTCAATCGGGCAAATATTATAACAAGGGAACAATCCATTTGTCAACGCATATTCCATGAACAAAATAAACTTTTATTGTTTTTGTGTTATCTGCAGCCTCGGTAAACCGCGCCTGTAGCTGCCTCTCGTCTCGATGCCGCCGATTCCTTGCATGCCGCTGTGCGTCCCTTCCAACACGTCGACGACGTTCATCGTCTCCCGCACAGAAGTAAACGCCGCCTTGGCGGCGATATAAAGCGGGTCGAGCGCGTGAATGAGCACGCGGGCGGGAGAACTGGCGAAATTGGCGCCTTCTTGCAGCAACGCTTCGAAGTGCGACTGGCAAGCTCCGGCAATAATCGTCAATGCATCGCGATTTCGCTCGAATTGGCGGGCAATTCCGACCGCATGCACGAAATTGTTTGAGTTTTTGTAATTGGCGAGATCGTTGAAGTCTTGCTTCTGCTTCAGCAGTCCGTCGTGGCCGGTGATGACCAGAATGTCCGGCTTCACCTTCGGGAGCAAGCGGTAGAGCGCTTCCGGCATCTTCGACTCATGCAAATAGTACCCTTCCGCCGGGATATGCAGAGCGCCGTATATCTCCATGCTTTTGCGCAAGTAAGCGGGATCGCCGTCGAGATGAAGCACTTTGCCGGGGAGTTCGAAGTAGGAGGGATTGCGCTGGGAAATGCTAGCAGAGCGCGATTTGGCGGAACGAAGCCATTCGTCCAGCCGGGCATGCGCGGCGCGCGACGGGAAATTATCCGTTGCCGAAACCGGAACAAGATCGTGGAAAGGGGCGTCGGCCATCAGCCGATAATCGACACCTTTCAAAACCGCTTGTTGCCGGACAATTTCTTGAATCTTAAAAATGACATCCGAACCATAAGACTTTCTCGATACAAGGTCGCCTTGTTTCATGGCCTAACCCCCTCTCGACTATCCTATGGCGGATATGGGCGATTGGTGTTAAGGCCAGTGGGATTTCTCGATTTCGTCAGGCTTCGGCTTCAGTAGATATCGCAGGACTTACTTCTTAGCTATATGTAAAAGTGTGTCGCTTAAGCGGGCGTATTCCTCGATCGATAGCGTTTCGCCGCGGCGGGAAGGTTCAATCCCGGTCTGCTGCAGCATCGCCTCCAAAGTCGGCCGATCAATCCCGGCGCAAAGAGGGGAATGCAGCAGGTTATTCAGAATCGTCTTGCGCCGTTGCGCAAAGCTGGCTTGGATGACGGCGAAGAAGTGCCGCTCGTCCATAGGGCGAACCGGAGGTTCTTCTCTGACTCGCAGGCGGATCACCGCCGAGTCGACGTTAGGCTGCGGGATGAACGCAGCGCGCGGCACAATGCAGACCATCTCCGGCTCGCAATAATATTGCACGGCAATGCTTAAACTGCCGTATTGTTTGCCTCCCGGCCGCGCCGCCAAACGGTCAGCCACTTCCTTCTGCACCATAACGACGATATTGTTCAACCGAACCCGGCTCTCCAACAGCTTCATAATGATCGGGGTGGTAATGTAGTACGGCAAATTGGCCGCCACGCTCACTTGCTGATCCGGGCGAAAATGTTGTTGCCACAAAGCTTCCAGATCGAGCTTCAGTACATCTCCGTGTACAATGTGGACATTGGAATACTCCTTCAAAGTCGCTCCAAGAACCGGAAGCAACCGCTGATCGATTTCCACAGCCACGACATTGCCTGCCGTCTGAGCAAGGTATTCGGTCAACGCCCCAAGCCCCGGGCCGATCTCAAGCGCTCCATCATCGCCGGACAGCTGTGCGGCGTCGACGATCCTCTGCAAGATGCGGGTATCCGTCAGGAAGTTTTGGCCCAAGCTCTTCTTGGCCGTGATGGAGAAACGATTCAACACTTCCTTCGTCTTCATTCGTCTCTCCCTCCTTGCTTGGACAGAAGTCCGGTCTCGTCCAGCGCTCGTTCAAATTCGGCCCGGCTGATCTGAAACATGGTGCAGCGCTTGTGAAATTGCTTGCCGTTCGCATAGCCGAAGCCGAGCCGTTGCCCGACCGCCCGTCTGCGCTCGGCCGCTTGGGGATGCAGCACCAGCCCTGCTCGCGCAAGATCATCCCAGGCGATTTGCCCAGGTTCGCCGGGATGCTCGGTCATCACCGCAGATAGCGCTTCGCGGATCTTGTCCGGGGAGGCGTGTTCGACTCCGACTCCCATTCCGCGCCGAGCGTCTGCTTCGCGGAGGAAGGCATGCTTGCAGCCCGGGACGCGAGCTGCGACGATCTTGCGAATCCGTTCCCCTGCATGGTCGGGATCGGTGAACACGATCACACCGCGGCGTTCATATGCCAGTTCGATCGCCTTGAGGACGTCCTCGCCGATCGCCGAACCGCCGGTCTCGATCGTATCCGCGCCGGTAGCCTGCTTGATCGCTGACGTATCGTCCTTGCCCTCGACCACAATAATTTCCCGAATCACCTGGTCCCACTCCTTAAAGTCCCACGAACAATGAAAAAGAAGAGGTTGCCCTCTTCTTCTTCAGGCCGATGAAGCATCCTGTTTTGTATACCATTATCCCCGCTTCTTGCGGTTTAATCCGTCTCCGGCTTGGTGGGGCCGATGACGTAAACGGTGTAGCCGCGTTTGACGCCGAAGCGTTGGACATAGCTTTCACTGTCAAAATAGACATCGATCTTGTTGCCCTTGATCGCGCTGCCGATATCTTCGGCCCGGCGGAAGCCCAACCCGTCGATGTACACCCACCAGCCCAAGGGAATGACCTTCGGATCGACAGCGATCGTACGGCCTTCCGTCACGCGGGTCCCCGACTTTGTAATGCCGAAGTGCGGGTCGCTCGCCGATTTCCCGGTCGAAGACGCACCGGACGAGTAAGCGGTCAAAGTGACATTTTTCAAAATTTGCTTCGTTCCGAACGTAATCCCGCTCATGGTGACTTCATCGATATTGGGCGAGGATGACGATAAAACGACCACGGGAACCTTAGTGCCAATGGCGACAATTTTGTCAACGCTTTCCGACTGTACACTCTGATCGACCAAGTTCTCGGCCACGAGGTCGCCGTCTTCATACACTTTCTCGATCTTCTTCACCAGGACGCCTTCTTGTCCCTCTTGAACGATCTCTTCTTTGCCTTTCAGCAAGTTCGGGTCGTTCTTCGTCAAGGTGTCGAACGCGATCGGTTCGTTCTCTTCTTCCAGTTCCTTCTTCACCCGCACAATCTGCAGATGCATGTTCGCCGTGATGAGGGAATCCGGCGGCAACGACAATTTATCTTCTTCCCCCAGCTGAATGTTCAAATCTTCAAGAGCGCCGCTTACGTCCTTGCCGATCGTATACAGCGTCTTCGTCTCGCCGTCGGCCGTCACCACAATCGGGGACGCCTGATTGACGACGATCTGCTCACCATTGGCCAGTCTCGAATCCATAGCAACCGATAACCGGTCGTGATCCTCCACTTCGATGCCTTGTTCATCCAGAAGCTTGCCGACAACCCATTGGTTCGTATGAACCGTCGTAACTTTACCGTTAAGCACAATCGAAACCGTCTTCTCCGACGTTCCATACAACAAAAGCGAAAATAAAACGACTGCCGCAAACGAAACTGCGGATACGAAAGATACCAGTTTTAAATTCTCATGCTTCCATCGCGATGCGTAAGACGTGCTGGATGATCGCTTTACATGGGTGTCCTGTATGGGGATTACGCCCACTTCTTCGGTCCTCCTTCTTAGTCCCGCCGTCAAC
>JAJFMO010000310.1 GCA_020697475.1 Paenibacillaceae bacterium
CGCACTTCCACCTGGATCCTGGTATTTGTGTTCATGAAATTTTGACAATGAACCTATTTTTCCTTATAGTGTTCTTTGAAACGTTGCATACGATATTTCAAAGGAAGTCGAGAATATCCATGTCCAAACTACAGGAAGTTGCCTCTCTCGCCGGAGTTTCCAAGACAACCGTTTCCCGTGTGATCAATAACAGCGAACTCGTATCCGGCACAGCCAAGCAAAAAGTGATCGAAGCCATCAACAAATTGAATTTCAATATTCAGGAAATGCGGCGCACAAGCGAGAGCTCCATGACGATCGGCGTTATCCTCCCGTTGCAAAACAATTTTTCACGCCGTACATTCAGCATCGACATCTTGATGGGTGTGGAAGAAAAGGCGTTCGATAACGAATATATGACTCTCGTAGGAAACTCGGTCGGCCCGTCGAAGGAGCAAAATATTATCAAGCAAATGATTCAACGGGACGTGGACGGCATAATCTTGCTCTCCACGCTAGGACAACAAGATCATGCCGACTTGGCTTTTCTGGATAAGTGCGGTATTCCGCTCGTGCTGGTCGATCAGAAGATCGAAGGACTGTCGGCCAGTATTGTCCGTGGCGACAATATCCTGGGAGCGATGACGATCATGAATCACCTGCTTTCCCTGGGCCACCAAAATATTGCAACCGTCTGTCTGGAGAAGCATTCTACGTTTCGCGACCGGATGCGCGGGTATCAATTCTCTTTAATGGAGAACGGCTTGCAGCCAGATCCGTCCAACATGATCTCGATGAATAATGAGAATGACCTGTACGAATCGGTCAAACGATGCTTTTCCCGTGACAATCGCCCCACAGCCTTGTTTCTCACCGGGCCGAATATGGCGATGCCCTCGATTCAGGCGCTTGAATCGTTGCAATTGAGCATACCGGACGATGTCAGCGTAGTCGTGTATGACGATACTTACGGCCAGTTCCCGGAAAAATACCAGGAGTTTTTTACATCCATTACGCAATCCGGCATGCTGCTGGGAAGTATGGCCACGGACATTCTGCTCCAACAAATCCGTCGTCCCGGCCTGGCCATCCAGGAAATTGTGCTTCCAGGAACGCTGAATATCCGCAAATCCACGCGGCGGGTTCATGCCAGCCAGGGTTAGCCCGCCTCATATTCGCTTATTGCTTGACCCTCCCCTCGTTTCCCACCGCCTGATCAGAAATGAAATGTTTGCACCCAAGGAACATTCGGTTTCAGCATAACGGTCATCCACTTTCTATTCTGAAGCGCAAGTTCCACATTTTGTTCACGGTGGCGCGACAGCAGCTCCACACGGACGCAACCGTCATCCTGATCCCAGCTTAAAGTGACCTCAATGGATCCGCGCGCTAGAAGAGGGCCGACCGTACCTTTACGCCAACGGGACGGAAGAGCCGGCAGCAGACAGAGCTTGCCGGGGAGCGAGAATAAGAGCATTTCCTGTACGGCGGCCGTCCACCCCATATTGGCGTCCAGTTGAACAGGAGCCTTATCCATATCCACGCCGATGCCCATCCCACGCCAATCGTTATGAAGAGTGAGCAAGTTCGGGATCACACAGGAACGGCTCATAATATCAAGGCATTCCATCGCCATGTCCCCATCCCGCATCCGCGCGTAAATATTCGCCATATGGGCTAACGACCAACCGGTTTGCTCATTGAGTCCGATCACCAGCCTTTTCCGCACAGCCGTCACGAATGCCTGGAATAAATCCGGATTTCCTTCCGGTGTGACCTCCAAACCCGGAAAAATCGGGTACAGATGGGACTGATGGCGATGATGATAATTGTCTTCAAAGAACGGATGCATCCATTCGCGAACCGCCCCGTCTTCATTGATTTGATACGGCGGGATTTTGTTCAGCATCGCTTGCCACTTCCAGATTTCATCGGAATAGGCGCCAATTAAAGCCGCCCCTTCGATGAGATGGGTCAGCACCTCTTTGGCGATGGCAAAGTCCATGGTGGCGTTCATCGTCGTTTCCATATGAGCGCCCATTCCTTGCCCGTTCCAGTAGTTGCCCGGCGTATTCTCCGGGGAATTGGAAGGGCAGCTGATCAAATAGCCGTCTTCGCCGATCGTAAAGAAGTCCTCGTAGAAATGTGCCGTTTCCCGCAAGAAGGGGAGCGCTCGGTTCCGCAGAAACTCCAGATCGTTGGTATGCAGGAAATAATCGTAAAAGTGCTGGGCAACCCATCCGGCTCCGCCTGTCCAATGAATAATATGAGGCGATATCGTCTTCAGCAAGCCGGAACCGGGCACGTTAGGCGCGGGAATGTAAATGCCCCGGCAATTATACAGTCGGCGCGCATTGATGCGGTAATCGTCCATCTGCGCTTCCACGTATCGGAATACCGCGAGCAGGAGCTCCGGCATGTTGCCGGACAGCGCCTGCCAGTACATCATCTGCAGGTTTTCGTTCACCATGTTGAAAGCCCACATGCCCTCGTATTCCCCGCACCAAAGACCATACAGATGGCAAGGATTGCTGTCCGGGCTGGAACTGGAGAGGAGCAGGTAGCGGCCGTAAGCCCACATCTTCTCGACGAGTTCAAGCGGCGCTTCACCTTGATAGGCTTGCAAGAGCAGTTCCTCGTTGCTCGTGTCATGCGATTCGGCTCCCAGATCGAAGCGCATGGCTCGGAATAACTCCCCATGCACACGGGCATGTTCGTTCAGCAATGCGTTGTATTCATTAGGCGCATGATCAATTTCTGCCTGAATGCGGGTCCAAGCCGAGTGCCGCTCCTCCTTGATGAAGGGTACGATCCGAACCAACGCATACCGGACTCCCTTCAACTGAAGCTTTCCGTCAGCCGAGGCATCCGCCGTTCCGTCCTGAACCGTAACGAAAGCCACAGCACCAAAGTCAGTGCCGTCGTCATTTCTCGCCGCATACCGGATGATGCCGCCTTCAGACAGCACTTCCACCTCCTCCGGCATGTCGACATTCGGTCTGCGTACATCCCGGGGGTCGTGCAGGTTCAAGGTCAGCTCCGCTTCAATGGGATCGGGTCCGTCGACGGAAAGCTCATACACAATCATATCGCGTGTGCGAGAAACGAACAGTGTGCGCCGGTAACGGGTGTCCCCGTCATTCCAGGCGACTTCTACTTCGCCGGTTCCCATATCGAGCGACCGCCGATATTTCTTGAAGGCGTGACGGGTCGACATCTTCAGCTTCAGATCGCCCACCGGCAAAGGCCAGGCGAGCTTGGGCCGGTAGCCTTCCGCCTTAAGCGCATCCGCCAGCACGCGATCCGCCTTATACGCTTCGCCGCTATGAAGCAGGCGCCTCGCCTCTGGCAAATGGCCGCTCACGTCCGGCATTTCGGGAGATTCCCCGCCCCGCCACAAATCCGTATGGGTAAGCATAATCCTTTCCTCGTGAACGGCGCCATACACAGCCGCGCCAAGCTTCCCGTTACCGGAGGGAAAAGCTTCCCGCCATTGCGCCTTCCACCAGGAAGCGGGATAGTTCATGGTCAGTTTCATCCATTAATCGTCCTCTCGTTGTTCACGCATGTCCGAGCTCGCAGACATGATGTCGATTTATTGTTCTGCAGCCAGCAGCTGGTTGGCCGCCTCTTCGGCATTTCTAAGCGCAGTATGCGCGTCCGTCGTTTTCCCCGTGACGACATTAACGAAGGCGGTGCCTATCGTCTGGCGAATCAGACTGTCATATTGGGTCGCGTAATACGGATCCGCAGGGTGCAGTTTGAAGATCGCAGCGACATTCTTATCCTTCAAATACGGATCATTCTGCAAGGCCAATTGGATCTCGCGTTTGCTCAGGACGGTCAACTCAAGGCTTTGCTCGGTGTAGTTCTTCTGCATTTCTTCAGACAGCAAGTAAGAGACGACATCCATGGCGTCATCGGGATGCTGGCTTACGCTGGCAATGCTGACTCCTGCGAAAGTGACAGGCGTCGCGGTGTTCGGCTTCTCCGGAAATACCGGCATCGTGGCCATATCCCAATTGACCTTGCTTTGTTTCAGCGAATCCTTCTTCCACGTATTCGGGATGGAGAGCATGGCCAGATTTTGATCGGAAATAAACGCTTTTTCATCCATGGGATTGCCTCCCACAAGGTTGTTTCCCGGTATACTGAACATTCGCTGATAAGTGGTGAAAATGTGAATCCAGGGATCGGTATACAGCGTCGCTTTCTTAGTTTTCGGATCCACCCAGGACGGGCTTAACTGGTTGTTAAGCCAGGCATGGTTCGGCGTCGAGAAACCCATGTATCGAGTACCGCCGTCGGTTCGCGTCAATCGCTTCGCCAATTCATAGGCTTCATCCCAGGTCAACCCGTCTTTCGGGTAGGGCACGGCAAATTTGTCGAAAATATCTTTGTTGTACATCAGCACGAACGGGCCGCTGTAATGGATGGGCAACATATACAGCTCGCCGTGTGGACCGTATGTCTGGGCGGTCTTCAGAATAGCCGGTTCAAACGTGTTCAAATCCAAATTGTGCTTCTTGGTCAAGGAGGTCAAATCCAACGGAATTTGTTTGCTGACCAAATAATCAATGATCCCGGTCGATCCGACAACCATATCGAACTTTTCCCCGGCTACAACCATTTGATCGAGTTTTTGCCCTAAATTATTCGGATTGTCCGGATATACATTATTGAATGTGATGTTCGGAAACTTTTGCTTGACCTTCTCGTTGAACATTTCATCAAAATTCGATTTGGCATAGGTTACGACCGTTAACTCAACGGGTTCTTTCTTGGGCGGGTTATCGTTCTTGGCGCCGGGCGCCGCCGATTTGTCCTGATTGTGGCTGCCGTTGTCCTTGGAGGCTGTTTCTTTGGCGGCTTGCGGGGCGCCGTTGTTTCCTCCGCAAGCGGGTATAACAAATAAGACCAAAAGCAATGCCCATACGAAGAGCTTATTTTTCAACACTGTACTTCCCTCCTTGCGATGTTGGGACGTTTCTGATTTATCTCATATGTCAGCATCAGTTTCCGCAGACCCTTACCTCAAAGAACCGGTCCAGATGTCCAACTGTTTGCTGAGCGACTCGACTTTATCCGGATACCGATCCGCAACATTGTTCAATTGCGAGTGATCTTTCTTAATATCATACAGTTCCACGCGATTGCCCCCGGGGTTCTTGAGCAATACGAAATCGCTTTCCCGAATGGCGTGCATCGGGCACTCTCTTGAATCCTCACGCGGATTGGCAAAGCGCCATTCCCACATCAACGGCTGCGTGCGATGGAATTCCTTGCCCA
>JAJFMO010000311.1 GCA_020697475.1 Paenibacillaceae bacterium
GGCCAGCCCCAAACCCTGTTGATTTTCGACCCCACGCTTCCATTCCTCCAATGTTTCCGCATGCGTTTACCGGTCAGCCTCATTGTAGTCAAACGCCGCTTAGATGGCGATAAGCCGATCCGACTTCCACTATGCGAAAATTGACTTTTACCCGTAAACTCTACATTTTTCGATATTCTCCGGGGGTGAGGCCGACGATTGTCTTGAATTTCCTCGTAAAGCTGGAAGCGTCGACGTACCCGACTTGTTTGACGATGTCCTTGATCGGGGTATCCGGATCCCGCAACAATTCTTTCGCGTAGTCAATGCGTACCTGGTTGACGTATTCGAGGACGGTGCTGCCGGTTTTTTCCTTGAAAAATCGGCTGAGATAAGACATGGAGAGGGAGAAGTGATCCGCCATCGTCTGCAGTGAAAAATCGTAGTTCCGGTAATGCTCGCGGATATACCGGATCATCCCGTCGATCGCCTGATCGGAACCGTTCGTCTTCTGCGTGCGGACGTCGTCGCTTAAGGCCACGCAAGCCGTGATCATTTCCTCGGCCAGTTCCTCCACAGTATGAAAATTCATCAACGCCAAAACATCGGGAAACGGCTTGCGGATTTGCGGATATTCGAGCGTGATCTCGAACACCGTGTTCGACACCGTGAGAATGACGTCGTAACACAAGCATCGGGCTGCGGCCAGCGTGACACCGCTTTGAGTAATTTTCTCCGCAATCCGCCTGATCGCCTCCGATACTTTCTCCGTCATTCCTTGCCGAATGAACAGGCCTAGCATCTCCAACTCCTGGCGGGGAAGCGGTTCAGACGTCGCACCCTCGACGGCCAATTCGTCGAAAAAGATCGGACGGTTGCCACCCTTGATCAACCGGTAATCGACCGCCGTGGAAGCTTCGATGAACGAGCGCCCAGCTTCGTCCAATTGATCGTACAACTTCCCGAGTCCCATCGTGAATGGTTTGCCGAGAGCGGCGCCAACCCCTTTGTGCACGGTTTTCAGCCAACGGTGCAGTTGAGCCTCGGAATAGTCGGTGAACAAAATAATGATCAACCGATGCTCGTCCAGACTTTCCTTGCTGAACGCCCGCACGCGACCGGCCATTTTTGCCTCCATCCGCTCAATCAGCGCCGGTTTGTCGGCCGCGGCAAGCCACCCCGCCTCCACAACGGCAACGCAAATCCGCGCCTGATGAAACGGCAAGCCGACCTCCTCACCCCACTCGTTCCAGTCCTCCAACCGCTCGATTTCGCCTTTGAGCAGCTCGGTCAGCAAGTAGTCTTTCATCGCCGAGCGGCCTTGATCCACTTTCCGTTCAAGCGTCTTGTTCGATTCGGCCATCTGCTTGATCAGCGTGCCTACGAATTCCAGCTCGTTCATCTTCTTCGGCGCCGATCGGCGGATCGTCTCGATCGTCTCGATCAGCTTTTTGATCGGGTGGTAGTTGTAGCTTACAGCCGCGTAGATCGCCAAACTGCCGAGCAGCAAAATCAGCGCGAGCGTCCACAGCCATTTGCCCGCAGCCGCGTTGATCGGTCTGATGATTTCCGCGACCGGAAGAAGCTGCACATACGTCCACCCGGTTTGCGGCGATTTCACATACGACACGAAGAAATCTTCGCTATCGAATTTCGAAATCTTGAACGGCGGCTGTCCCGACGTAATTTTCTCGTACATCCCGGGCTCTCTGAAGTCCGCGTCGTCTTTGTAGGACAGAATAAACCGACCATCCTGATCGTAAATGATCGTGTTGCCGCCCTGCAGTTCCCGATTGTTGCCGATGTAGCTTAAGAGCGCGTCGCCCTTAATCATAAAAATCACCGTGCCGTACGGATGGCTGCTTCCCAGAGGGACGGGGACAAGATAAGTCAGAAATCGGCTTACCCCTTGGCCCAGAACCGATACGTTCTCCTCCGGACGAAGCTGCGGCTCGGTCGACCCATTCAGATCGCCCTTGAACTGTTCTTTGCTCCAATGATCATAAAGATAGATGTCATCGGTAAACGCCTGCAAGCGATACGTGGTCGAAGACGAATACAAATACTCGCCGCCCCTCATGTAAAGCAGCAATTCATGCAAATAATTTTTGGACAGCATGTAGTCCGATAAGGGATTGGCCGAGTAAGTGGAATAAAAGTAATTGTTAATGGCATACGGAGTCAGCTCGGGGTTGGCGGCGATTCGCCCGGCGATGATGTTCATGTCCACCAGCTTGGAATCGACGCTATCCATCAACTGGCTCAAAATTTCCTGGTGATGCGTCTCGATTTGTCCGTTGACGATTTTCACCAGTTGGTGATAACCGGAAACCCCCAGCAGCAGGAGCGGAACGATCAGCACGGCCACGAACGAAATGAGAAATCGGTAAACAATCGACGAATCGCGGAATCGGCCTTTCACCTGTCTTCCTCCTCATGAGCGGATTATCCAAAAATGTTGCTTGCCAGAGCAATGGCCTTCTTCGCCCGGCAGCGGGTACAATGTGACTACACATCCTATATGCGGCTACAGGTGGCTACAGGTGCAATCTCCTGAACTGCGACGGAGCCGTCTTCATGCGCTGCTTGAACACCCGGGAGAAATGAGCTTGATCGCCAAACCCGAGCGAATCGGAAATTTGTTTGACACTCATGTCCGAATTGAGGAGGAGCGAGCAAGCCCGGTTGATTCGGAGCCGGAGAAAAAGCTCCATCGCCCCGCAGCCGAACTCGCGGTTGGAGAGCCGCTCCAGGTGGGACGGGCTGTACGACAGAAGGTCGGCCGTCTGCTCCAAGGAAAGGCGGTCGGACAAATGTTGCTCGAACACCACCGTCAAGCGCCGGCGAAAGCTGGTCTCTCCGTCCAGCAACTCAAGGCTGCTTAAGAGGACGTCGTCGAGCGCGTTCGCCATCTGCAGCTTGGCGGGGATCGAAAGCTGCCGCGCCTTGTCTTCGAGCATCGGGATGACGCCCAGCATGTCCGACCGATTGAGCAGCACCGGCTGCTTCACATGGGTCGCCATCAGGGTGACGATACCCCGGCGATCCGTTTCTTCCGTGAGATCGAATCCAAGCTGCGTATATCCGGTCACCGTTCGCAGCGAGTGGCGGAAACCGGGCGGGATCACGCACAGCTGGCCGCGCCGCACATTGGATTCGATACCTTGCAGCGTAAGCAGCAGCGTCCCGGCGGTGACCCAGATCATCTGGAACATCGGGTGATCGTGCTCTTCCATTTCCCAGCCCGCATTACGCACGAGCAAGTTGATCATCTGATACGGCTCGGGAAGCTGTCTGGCGAGAAATATGTATCGATTCATCCCACTGTCCGGCATGTCGATCCCCCGCTTCGTAAGCGTTACAAGTCTTTCATATTAAGTTAACGTACTGAATCAAGGCGAAAAAATCAAGGGAGGGAAGTGCCATGAACACGTGGAAAAACGAGGGAATAATGATTCCTGTGAAAAATGAAAAGGTTAAAGCGGAGAGGCTCACCGGCGAGGATGCGCACTACTTCTTCGGTTATTACGACACGCCGGCTTGGAGCGAGAGTGGGCGATATCACCTTTGCCACAAGGTGAAATTCATGGATCGGCTGCCCCGGTCGAACGATATCGCGATAGTCGGTGTCCTCGATGTGGAGGAACGCCGCATCGAGCCGGTGGCGGAGACGACCGCCTGGAATTTTCAACAGTCCAGCATGCTGCAATGGCATCCGGCCGATCCGGAGCGGAAAATCATCTACACCACTCGTGTGGACGGGGAGTACCGAGGAGTCGTGCGTGATCTGCATTCCGGGGACGAATGCTGGTTGGAGCAGCCGGTGGCGAATGTCGATCCCACGGGGGCGTATGCGATTAGCGTGAACTTTGATCGGTTGTTCGATTTCCGTCCGGGATATGGGTATGCGGGGGCCGGGGATCGGGATCGGGAAGTCAACCATCCGCAGGACGACGGCGTGTTTTTGATTGATTTGGCGACCGGAAGCAGCAAGCTGGTGTTGTCGCTTCAGCAGCTATGGGAGTTCACCGGTGGCTATTTCGGCGGAGAAGACAAGAAGCTGTTGATCAACCACATTACGTTTAATACGGACGGCACCCGATTTGTCATGCTGGTGCGTAATTTTTCGGAGCAAGGTTCGGGGTGGAAAACCGCCGTCGTGACGGCCAATCGGGACGGTTCGGGGCTGTTTCTGTTGTCAGACTACGGGTATGCGTCTCACTATCAATGGCGGGATCGGGATCATATTGCGTTTCATTCGGGGGGAGCAGAGGTCGGCGGGGCCGGGAATCAGCTGTACGTGTTGAAAGATCGGTCGCATGAGGGCTCCGTGATTGAAGAGCGGTTTTTCCTGCGGGACGGTCATTGCAGCTATTCGCCGGACTTGCGGTACATGCTGTACGACAGTTACCCGGATCGCGAGAGCTATCGGCACTTGTACTTGTACGATTTGCAGGAACGGCGCGGGGTGACGCTTGGCTCGTACTATTCGCTGCCCGCGGCCGCTGGGGACATCCGTTGCGATCTGCACCCCCGATGGAACCGCCAAGGTACGGCGATCTCTTTCGACTCGACTCACGAGGGCCGCCGCCATATGTATATGCTGGATGTAAAAGAGGTTTGGGGGCGATAGCCGCTGCCAGAGAATTCAGATGCAAAAATGCACTTCATTTTTGCAAACCAACGCCACTTTGAAAGATGAAGTGCAAAAGTGCATCTGTCTCGCCTATTATTGCATTCAATTTTTGACACCTTAGGCATCGGTATTTCCAGGCTTCCAGCCTGTCTCTTGGCTCCACTGACTTGCCTTCTCCATAATCGTCCAAATGATCGGGCTCTTGCCGTCAACGTATTTTTCCCGCTCATCCTGATATCGTTCCATTAATCTATACTTCTCGTTGGCGTACTGAACGCTGTCCTCCGGGTGCGATCTGAGGTAATCTCTGAACAACAAAGCATATTGCTCCGACCAGCTCCCCAGTTCTCTGACGTGGATGTGCACTCTTCTGTTGCCGGCCGATTCTCTAAAATAACGTTTGGTTAAGTCCGGGTTATCCGCCCGATGGAGGAAACCGATTTGTTCCAAGCCTCCCTTGTACAGCTCCATCGGTTCCAACGAAGCTACGGATACCTGAATATCGATGACCGGCTTGGCATCCAATCCCTCAACCGCAGTCGAACCGATGTGATCTATACGGATCGCCGCAGTGCCAAGAGAACCTCGAATGTTGACGCCGATTTGACGGAATTCGTTCTTCCAGTTCGAATTATATGGGACATGTTGCGATAGGCGAGCCGCCAATTTCTCGATCCCGAACTGTCCTGGGCGATGAAATAAGAGCCGACCAGCGAATTTTTCATCCGCGCCAATTCCTCCTCCGGCACATCCTCCTCCCGCAACCGATTCAGCTCGCCGATGATCGTCCCCTTCGCTTCGTCGACTTTGCCCGGATCCGTCCCGGCAAACCCAAGGATAAACCCTTCACTCAGCATCGTACTGGTGGAAGCGCCGACCGAATAGGACAAACCTTTCTTGCCGCGAATGATTTTTTTCAAGCGACTGCTGAGAATTTTGACCGCCAGTTGGCTGACGGCACGCTCGGACGAGTCGGCGCACGGCCCGTACATCCCCCAATGCAGATGCGCCTGCTTTATATCCTTCGGGACATGAATGGTTTCCCCGGTCAAAATACAAGGTTGAATCGGGGCGAGGGCGTCGGCGGCTTTTTTCTCATTGGAAGGGGTCACGGTTTCGGTTTGCAGGTAGTCAACCAATTCCGCATGATCGATGTTTCCCGTCACCGTCAGCGTCATATTGCCCGGATGGTAGTAGCGGTCTTTGTAGCTCAGCAGATCGTCGCGCGTGATGGCCGCTACCGTTTCCGGAGTCCCCAAGCTCCCCGCTCGTTCGGGATGATTGGCCCGCAGCTTCTCCATCAGCAGCCTCCCGCCGAACTTCATTGGATCGTCCTGCGCCCGCTTGATTTCTTCCAGCACCACCCTTCGCTCCCGCCGCAACTCCTCCTCGGGAAAAATGGAACGGAACAGCATGTCGGAGAGAATTTCGGCGCCTCTTTTCCATTGGTAGTAGGGGGTTGTCGTGTAGTATCGGGTGTGATCCGGGTAGGTAACCGCATTCATCTGTCCACCGCAATCGTCCATCTCATCGCGGATTTGCTCCTTGGTGCGCGCTGTCGTTCCCATGAACATCATGTGCTCCAGAAAATGAGCGATCCCGTATGGAAAATCCGTCTCGTAATGTCCGCCGGCCCTCACATAAAACGAAAGATACGTCGAAACGGCCGCCTCATTATGCTCGGTAATGACCGTCAGCCCGTTGCCCAGCACGGAAGTTTGAACCTTCACCCACACCACATCCTCAGGATTAATGGCAGGATTATCCTGCGAGACTTCATCATACATGGCGCATCCAAGAAATAACAGTCTATAATTCGACTCGTATGTATGGTATAATAACGACAGAAAATCGGCTTCCAGTGAAGTCGATTTTCCTTGTATACAGGGCTATTCTAATGTGTAGCGCTTCAACCTGTGGTCTTCGATGAGTTCGATATTTCTCCTGTTCGCCGCATATTGCACGATATGATCGCTTATGTTTGGATAGAGGATGATTTTGTTGAGATCGGTTAGCGGTACCCATTTGACCCCGGTTTGCATGGGGTCCGGAGTGTCAGGCTGCCGTGGGGTATGTCCTTTCTTGACAGCGCATTCAAAAATGACGTTCATT
>JAJFMO010000312.1 GCA_020697475.1 Paenibacillaceae bacterium
CTGCCCGTCAACGTGGCGGCAAACCCCAAGTTCAACTGCTGTCCGATGATTGTCCGAATCAAGCATTGAAACAAGTCCGGTTCAAGCAGCAGGCGCAATCCGTGAAACTTATTCTGTAAGGGTGCAAGAGCGGGAATGCGATCGAGATGATCGTAAAACGCTTGCAAATCAACGTTGATTGACAACATGCGAGCGAGTTTTTCACGGGCAGACTGCACAACTGTCGGATCGATCTCGCCATTCAAGCTCAGCGCGCGAACCGTGGTTTGGCCATCTTCACCGGCTTCCGCTTCCAATTGAAACAGAAACGTTCGCCCTGCGATCCGAATCGCCCGTATCAACCGGCTGTCCTCGATCTTCACAAGCCCGCCTCGCGTTTTCTCCAGCCTCTGCAACATTTTCACAAAATCGAAAGGTGGTTTTGGATGAAGTTCAATACGGTTCAACGATCATTCTCCTTTACGGAAGCAGAAGATAAAGTTACTGTATAAAATTGGCTCAAGTGTGGGAAAGTATTGTTCGGCAGTGGATTTATTATAACAAGGAGGCTTTTCTCTTATGGCCAAGCCGGACGACCGTTCCGACAACGCGGAAAAATTGCAAGAGATGGCAAACAACACCGAACAGAATCTGCAGGAAGCAGAAGACTACCTCGACGAACACGCTGACGAAATCAGCACGACTGAGCTTCATGACATTCAGAGCAAGAACGAGCGGCGCGAGCAAAGCATTGGCGCGTTTCGCGACGAGGCCGAAGACGAGGAAGAGTATCAGCAGAGCAACGAGTAGTTTGGGATAGTAAAAATAACGCCAGCTCGGCCGACGGAAATCGGACGGGCTGGTTTTTTATGTCTCGGGGTCCCCGTAATGTACCTGAATGCACTTCGAAGCGATACTGCACTTTGTGGGTTAATTTTATGCCGTTAATTACCTTCGTTCTATGGCGAATTCCCACTGATCACGCGCCAAGTGGCTGTCCGGGAAAATACTCTTTGCTTCATTCAGCAATTCCTGCTCTTCACCGTCTTGATAACGCGGGCTGATGTGATTAAGAACGAGCATTTTCACCTGTGCCTGAACAGCCAGGCGGGCAGCTTGAGCAGCTGTGGAATGGTAAAATTGCTCAGCCAACTCCTGCTTGTCCGAAGCGAACGTTGCTTCATGTACGAGCACATCGGCATTGCGCGACAAGTCCAGCACAGCCGGACATTCCCGTGTATCGCCGAGAATCGCCGCAATTCGCCCGCGAATGGGCGGACCGATCAGCGTTCGACCGTCAACGGTTGTACCGTCAGGCAGATGCACGACGCCTCCCGCCTTCAACTTGCCATAGATTGGACCAGGCGCGATCCCGAGCGCTTTAAGCTGTTCAACATCCAAGCTGCCGGCGCGATCCTTCTCTACAACTCTGAATCCATAACTATCCATTCGATGATCCAGCAAAGCGGCCGACACTTCGAAGCGGTCGTCTTCATGGACTCGGATATCATGAATATGGCCTTCAGCGATTTCAGCGAACTGCAGCTCGAACCTCAGGTGTGAGACACTCACAGAAAGCGATGTTTCGACAAATTCACGAATGCCCTTCGGTCCATGAATGGTGAAAGGCTCCTCCCCGCCTTGGTTGGAGCGGCTGGTTAACAAGCCGGGGATGCCGAAAATATGGTCGCCATGCAGGTGCGTCACGAACAGTCGGTTGATTTTATTCATCTTGATCGGCGCCCGCAGCAATTGATGCTGGGTGCCTTCCCCGCAGTCGAACAGCCAGCAATGGCCGGCTTCTTCCTGCAGATTCAACACCAGCGCGGACACGTTTCGTTGCTTGGACGGCATGCCTGCGCCGGTGCCGAGGAAATAAAGTTGCATCGTCAATTTTTCTCCACGTTAAAATATCTTGCTTGCGGATGAGCGAACACCATGGCCGAGACGGACGCTTCCGGTTCCATCATGCAGCCTTCGGTCAATTCCACTCCGATGTCTTCCGGCTTCATTAAGCGGAACAGCAGCTCTTGATCGTCGAGATTCGGGCAAGCCGGATAGCCGAACGAGACGCGAATGCCTTGATACCGCGCGGCATGGCGCTCCTTCATCGTCATCTCTGCCGGGTCGGAGAAGCCCCATGAATCGCGCATCATATGGTGAATACGTTCGGCGAACGATTCTGCCAGCTCCAGCGCCGTCGCTTGCAGCGTGTGGGAACGGAGATAATCGCCCTGATCTTTCCACTTCTCGGACAGCTCGCGTACGCCTAATCCCGCAGTTACAACGAGGAACCCGACATAATCCATAACTTCGCTGTCTACCGATTTGAGGAAATCGGCAAGGCACAAGTACGGTTCGACGTCTTGGCGCGGGAATGAGAAGCGTTCCAACACTTCCGTCGGATTATGCGGATCGTAAACAAGGATGTCGTTTCCATCAGACTGCGCCGGGAAGAAACGGTACATGCCGTGTGCCTGAATGATCTTGTTGCGTTGCGCCTCGGCCAGAATGCCGTCCACCGTCTCTTTCAGTTGCAGCGCCTTCGGGTTGCCTTGCTGGATGAGCCGCTCCACCGTCCCGCCGCTTAAGCCCAAATGCTTGCCCATCAGCATCTGATAGTTGATATATGGCGCAAGATGAGGAATCGGGTAGTCCCGCAAAATATGGCGCTCCATATCCGGGGGCGCAAACACCGGAGCGTCCGGGGAAATCGCTGGACTGCGGGTAGGCACAGGGACCGCCGGTTCGGTTTTGGGCCGTGCCGATTCGCGCACGTCGGATTCCCTCGCTGCGCGCAGCTCCTCGATCAGCTTTTGTCGTTCTACCGGGTTGGTAACCCTATTCGCCAAGTCCAGCCCATCCATGGCGTCTTTGGCGTAGATCACCAAACCGTCGTATTCCGGTGCGATCCGATTGGAAGTAAATTTCCGGGTAAGCGCCGCACCTCCGACAAACAACGGCACGTCAATACCGGCATTTTTGAAATCTTGCGCGGTGACGACCATCTGCTGCGCGGACTTCACGAGCAGGCCGGAGAGACCGATCGCATCGGGCTTCTCACGGCGGTAAGCTTCGATCAACTGCTCCGGGGGCACCTTAATCCCCAGGTTGACGATATGGTATCCGTTATTGGAAAGAATAATTTCTACGAGGTTTTTGCCGATATCGTGCACGTCGCCTTTGACCGTCGCAAGAATAATTTTCCCCTTCACCGAACTTTCCGTCTTCTCCATGAACGGCTCAAGGAAGCTGACCGAAGCCTTCATTACTTCTGCGCTTTGCAACACTTCTGCGACGATCAACTCGTTGTTGTTGAACAGCCGGCCGACTTCTTCCATCCCCTTCATCAACGGACCGTTGATAACATCGAGTGGACTGTACTTCGTTAACGCTTCCTGCAGGTCAGGAATCAGATTCTCCTTCGTGCCTTCGACGACGTACGAGGCAAGTCGCTCTTCCAAAGTCAAGCTGCTTATATTGACCGTTTTTTCCACCTTTTTCTCCCGATAAAAAGCAACGAATGCCGCTAACGTTTCGTCATTCGTATGGAAAATCAAGTCTTCCGTCAATCGCCGTTCCTGTTCGGGAATCGAGGCGAAGCGCATCAGTTTCTCGGTGTTGACGATCGCATAATCAAGTCCGGCTTTCGTACAATGATACAGGAAGACGGAGTTCAGCACTTCACGCCCCGCCTCGGGCAAGCCGAACGATACGTTGCTGACGCCAAGAATCGTCTGGCAACCAGGCATCGCTTCTTTGATCAGGCGGATGCCTTCGATTGTCTCTTCAGCCGAGCCGATATATTGCTGATCGCCCGTACCAACCGGGAACACCAACGGGTCAAATATAATATCCGATTCGTTCATTCCATATTTGTTTACGAGCAAATCGCGCGAGCGCAAAGCAACATCCAGTTTCGCTTGACGGGAGATCGCCTGGCCTTTCTCATCGATCGTGCCGACAACTGCGGCGGCGCCGTAGCGATGAATCAGAGGAACCGTGCGGTTGAACTTTTCTTCTCCATCTTCAAGGTTAATGGAGTTAATTATTGCTTTGCCTTGAGAATATTTCATCGCCAGCTCGAGGACGTTGTGATCGGTCGAATCGATCATCAGAGGAACTTTCACTTTGTTGACGACCAGTTTCAGGAAATTCTCGATATCGTTCACTTCGTCGCGGTCCGGATCTTGCAGACAGACGTCGATGACGTGGGCGCCGCCCTTCACCTGAGCGCGGGCGACTTCCGACGCCTCCTCATATTTGCCTTCAGCGATCAACCGCTTGAATTTGCGCGAACCGAGAACGTTCGTGCGTTCGCCGACCATCAGCGGACGATTGTCAGACTCGACGTATACCGTCTCGATGCCGGATACTGCAGGTGGATGCGTACCGAAATCGCTGCGCGGCTTATAGGCTTGCAGCGTTGCAGCCAGCGCGCGAATATGATCTGGCGTCGTGCCGCAGCATCCGCCGGCGATGTTGAGCCAGCCTTGTTCGGCGAAGTCGGCCATCTTCTTCGCCAGCGAATCCGGCGATTCGTGGTAGTGCCCATCCTCGTCGGGTAACCCGGCGTTCGGGTAACAACTGACCGCGGAATGAGAAATTTGCGACAAGGAACGAATATGGTCGCGCATAAATTCGGGGCCGGTTGCGCAGTTCAAGCCGACCGAGACCGGATGCAAATGTTCAAGCGAGATGTAGAACGACTCTATGTTTTGTCCGGCGAGCGTGGTGCCCATCGGCTCAATTGTACCGGAGATCATGATCGGAACTTGCTTGCCTGCTTGTTCCATCGCCTGGCGAATCCCGATGCTTCCTGCTTTAACGTTCAACGTATCCTGAGACGTCTCCAACAGCAATGCGTCGACTCCGCCTTCAATCAAGGCAAGAGCTTGTTCGCAATAGGTTTCGACTAGTTGGTCGAAAGTGACGCCCCCGGTGACCGATAACGTTTTCGTCGTCGGACCCATCGAACCGGCTACGTAACGCGGCCAATCGGCGGTAGAATAATGACGAGCCGCCTCAACCGCGAGTTTCGCTGCCGCCAAATTGATTTCCCGAGACTTCTCCGGGATATGGTATTCCGCCAGAACCACACTTGTTGCTCCGAACGTATTCGTTTCAATAATATCGGAGCCGGCTTCCAAATAAGCCTCATGAATCGGAGTGATTACATCCGGGCGGGTTAAGACGAGCATCTCGTTGCACCCTTCCAACTCTTCCCCGCCGAAGTCTGCAGCGTGCAGATCCTCCCGTTGAATCATCG
>JAJFMO010000313.1 GCA_020697475.1 Paenibacillaceae bacterium
ATCGGGTGATGCACAGCCGGCTTCGGTCAGTCCGATCCGGCTGGTGCGCCCGGGACACGTCCCCGGCACGGTCATCAACTACATCCACCCGGAAGATTACACGTTCAACTTCTCCGGTCGTTCGCCTGCCAGCCCGTCGATCGCCGAACTGCCAGACGGCCGCTGGGTCGCTTCGCATGACGTATATTGGGGCAAGGGCGGGCAAAATTTATCGTTCATCTTCCGCTCGGAGGATCAAGGGAAGACGTGGGTGTATGTCACTGCCTTGAGCCCGTGCTTCTGGGGCAAGCTGTTCGTCCATCAGGGCAGCCTTTACATGCTTGCCACCTCCACTGAATACGGCGATGTGTTGATCGGCCGTTCCGACGACGGCGGGGAGAGCTGGTCGGCGCCGACGATTATCATCGCCGGCGGCAGCCGCGAGAAGGGGGGGCCTCATAAGGCGCCGATGCCGGTCATCGCACACAACGGACGGCTGTGGTCGGCGGTTGAGTACGGCTCGCATTCGCTCGGCGGCCACGCCGCAGGCATCGTCTCCGTACCGGAAGACGCTGACCTTCTTGAGGCGGCAAGTTGGACGGCCACACCGTTCCTGCCGTATGACAGCTCTTGGCCGGGAACGATCGTCGGAGGCGACAAGCCCGGCGTGCTTGAAGGCAACGCCGTGGTCAGGCCGGACGGGCAACTCGTTAACATTTTGCGTTACAATACGCGCGGCGGCACCCCGGATTACGGTCGGGCGATTGTGCTTAGCGTGAACGCCGAAGAGCCGGGGGCACCGCTCATTTTTGACCGAGTGATTGATTTTCATGGCAATATGTCAAAGTTCTCTATCCGTTACGATGCCGAGAGCGGCCGTTACTGGTCGCTCGTCAACCGGGTCAACTCGAGCAACGTGAATCAGCGCAACATTCTCACTCTTGTCTCGTCCGCCGATACGGTGAATTGGACGATTCATCGGGATATCTTGAACTACGAAGAGAACGGGTGGCCGGAGGACAGTAAGAAGGTCGGCTTCCAATACGTCGATTGGATGTTCCAGGGTGACGATCTCGCGGTCGCTTCCCGGACGGCGATCAACGGCGCTTACAACCACCATAACGCCAATTATCTCACGTTTCATCGGGTGGAAAGGTTCCGGGAGCAATGAGCACCCATTCGCAACGCATCACAGAGCTGGCCGCGGAGTTCATGAAGGTGTACGAGTCGCCGGCCCCTCAGTCGATCTTTACTTATAGTCCGGGAATTGCCGTGCTGCCGGGGGGACGAATTGTGGCGACGCTGGATCGCGGCGGGCCGGGGATGGCGGAGCTCGGCGAACCTCGCGGCAAAGTATTCACCTCCGACGACGGAGGGGCGACTTGGAAGCATCGGACCGATTTTCCGTATGCTCATGCCCGTCCGTTCCTGGCCGGAGGCCGGCTATATGTTCTCGGCCAAAGCAAAGATTTGATGATCATCCGCTCGGACGATGCCGGCGAGAGTTGGAGCGGGCCGTTCTTGTTGAGCGAGGGCCAGCATTGGCACCAGGCTCCGTCCAACGTGCATTACACGAAAGGCAACGTGTACCTGGTGATGGAGCGGGTGACAGAGCCGGACATCAAGGCTCATCCGGTTAGTGTGATGGCGCCGGTGCTTATGCGGGCGGCGGAGAACAGCGATCTGACCCGCAGGGAAAGCTGGACGTTCGCGTCGGAGCTTGTGTTTCGCGATGCCGTCCCGGAGCGGGAGTTGGACTATTTCGGCGTCCCGTTCTACCAAGCGGAATGGAACGCCTCTGTGCAGATCGCCCCGCCGCGCCGCCGAATGTCGCCTTCGGGCTGGCTGGAGACGAATGTGGTACAGTTTACCGATCCTCAGCATTATTTTCACGATCCGGCGGGTCGCACGTTCCATCTGTGGATGCGGGCGCATACCGGCGGTACCGGGTATGCTTGCATCGCCAAAGTCGTCGAGAATGAGGACGGAACGATGTCCACGATGCTGGAGCGGGTGCCTTCGGGACGGACGATCGCGTTCGTTTCGTGCCCCGGGGGGCAGATGAAATTTCATATTTTGCACGACGAGGTGAGCGGATTATACTGGCTGCTCAGTTCGCAAGCGACCGACAGCATGACCCGCGCCGAGCTGCTGCCGCCGGAGCGGTACAGTCTGCCTAATAATGAGCGGCATCGGTTGCAACTGCATTTTTCACGCAATTGTATCGATTGGTGCTTTGCCGGGCTTGTCGCCGTTGGAGGCTCGCCTATTCAATCCCGCCACTATGCAAGCATGGCGATTGCCGGGGACGATCTGCTCGTGCTGAGCCGTTCCGGGGATGAACAGGCGCTCGACGCTCACAACGGCAACTTCATCTCGTTTCACCGAATCAGAGATTTCCGCGGGCTTGTGTATTGATCTAGGGATTATTTTTGACATGGAAAAAAACAAAGTTCTGTATTATGGAACAAAATTGCGCTGAATCCACTTTGTTTCAACGGTACTCCAATGTTCCAAACATTCGTTTAAGGGGGAAAAACAATGTTCAGGAAGATGATGAGTCTACTAGTTTGTGCAATGATGGTCGGTTCCATCGGATGCTCCGGCAACAGTGGGTCGGTTCCGTCCGGCATGTCGAACGAAATGGACAAACAAGCGCCTCAAGTGGAAGCGCCTGCACAATTTGTAATATTTACATCGAGCGCGACGGTCCCGTCTGATTTTCAATGGCAATTTGGCGATGTGTTGAGCAAGAAGTTTCCGAATACAAAGTTTGTTCAACTTCAGGAAAGCTCGGACAAAAGCACCAAGCTGGCCGAACTGATTTCGTCCGGACAAGAAATGGATGCGGCTCAGTATGGCTTAACCAATTCGGCCGAGTTTGTCGATCTGGATTATCCGATGGATCTCGATCCCCTGGTCAAGAAAAACAGCTTTGATTTGAACCGTTTCGAGCCAGAAGCGATTAAGGCAGTTCGAAGTTATTCGCCAAACGGAGAGCTGATTGCTTTGCCGTTCGAATACCAGCCCTTTGTACTCTATTACAATAAAGATATTTTTGATAAATTCGGTGTTCCTTACCCGAAAGTCGGCAGCACATGGGACGACTTGATCGAATTATCGCGCAAATTGACCCGCACGGAAGACGGAATCCAATATAAAGGCTTGAATCCAGGCAACCTCAACCGCATGCAGATGCAGCTGTCCAACCCGTATGTGGACATCAAGACGCATAAATCGCTTGTTCTGTCGACCCCCGGATGGACGAAAATGTTCCAGACGTTCCTCAACATCTATAGTGTTCCTGGTAATACACCCGGCAACGGCGCCAATGAATTTTTGCAAAGTAAAAATCTGGCCATGTTCCCCCATTTGCTGAAGGGCGTCAGCACGGATGCATGGCAGAAGGCGATCGATCAAGGCTTGAGGCTGGGAGTTTCCACTTTCCCCGTATTTAAGGAAGCTCCGGGAATCGGCACCGGATTTTTCGGTTCGGGACTATACATTCCAAAGTCTTCGAAATATCCGGATTTTGCTTTCCAGGTGCTTCAGTACATGGTGTCGGACGAAATGCAAATTCGCACAGGCAAGAACGGCTTGGCATCCGCGTTGCGCAATCCCGCTGTTCAGAATGCGCTGCTGGAAGGGAATCCGATTGTGAAGGAGATTGGCTTCGATATCTCGTTGATCGACAAGATCAAGCTGGCGCCGTCGTACCAGAGGACGGAATGGGACGATGAAGCGTCCAAGATTGTGAACAAGTATATCAACGACGTTTCCAATAAGAAATCCGATGTCAACACAGCACTCAGGGAAGCGGATGCGGAAGTGAACCAGATGCTGTTGGCCAATCCTCCCAAGAAATGAAGAGCGAAAGGGTGAGCCTGGATGAGAACGAAATATAACGTTCTTTTGCTGATGACGGACCAACAGCGTTTCGATGCTATGCGATGTGCGGGCAACGAGGAGATTTTGACGCCTAATCTGGATGCCCTGGCGGAATCCGGGATACGGTTTCGCTGCGCGATGACCCCTTCCCCGTTGTGCGTCCCTGCACGCATGAGCTTGATTACAGGGCAGAGAGGCAGCGTTACCCGGTTTGTCGACAACAAAGTTCCGAAGCACGCTCCCGAGCTTCCGACTCTCATGACGCTGCTTCACGAAGCGGGCTACCGAAATCATGCTGTGGGAAAAATGCACTTTTTCGGCCGGCATTACGGCTTTCATCGCATCGAGTCGCAAGAGGGACTGCCCGAATCCGTGATCGACGACGATTATTTGATGTATTTGCGCTCGAATGGGGTTCGCACCCGCCATCATCACGGCGATCCCGATCTCCTGTATTTTCAGCCGCAAACGTTAACGACACCGTTTGAGCACTCTCCGTCGGAGTGGGTAAAGAATCGATCCATCCAGTTTTTGCAAGATCATGTCAAATACCGGGGCGACAAACCGTTCTTTCTGTGGTCGTCCTGGTTTGCACCGCATCCCCCGTTCGCGGCATGCGAACCGTACGCCTCCATGTACATTCCGCAGCAACTGGGGCTTCCGGTCAACGCCGACCGACCGATCGAAGATTTGCCGGCGCCGAGCTGGCGCGACCGCGGCCGGCTGGATGGGGCGCATACCGACCCCGATCGGATCCGCAGAATTCGAGCGCTGTATTACGCCCAGATTACCCATGTGGACGACTGTGTGGGCGCGTTGCTTGGCGAATTGGAGCGTCTAGGCTTGGAGGACAATACGGTCGTCATCTTTACGAGCGATCATGGGGAAATGCTGGGCAATCAAGGATTGTCGCAAAAGAGCGTTCCTTACGAGTCTTCGGTTCGCGTTCCGTTGTTGATTCGCTGGCCGGGGAAGACCGTGCCGGGAAGCGTCAGCGACGAACTGGTCGGATTGACCGATTTGCTGCCGACCTTGCTCGATGGGTTGGGGCTGGAATACCCTGAGGGACACCCTCCATTAACCGGGCAAAACTTGTTGCAGGAAAGAAGCGGGGCTGCGAAGCTTGGTCGTGAGCACTACGTGATGGATTACGGCAACGGGTTCAATCGCTGGATCTGCGTTCGCTCGGCCCGATACAAATATGCCATGTGGGCGGCGGGAGGCCATGAGGAGCTTTACGACTTGCTTCAAGATCCGCATGAATGCCGTAATCTGGCTGCGGAACAACCGGATTTGGCGGCGCAATATCGGGAAATCGCGCTTGCTTGGGAGAAGGAACACGGGATGCCGAATTCTTTTGCCGATGGAAAGTT
>JAJFMO010000314.1 GCA_020697475.1 Paenibacillaceae bacterium
GGGCCACGGCATTCCCGCGCGCCGCTTCCACGATATATTGTTGATCGGCCGGAAACATCGGCCGGATCGCCGTTAACAATCCATCGATATCTTGTTCATTCGCCATAGCCATTATCGCCTCCTCGCCGGATTACCCCGGAATCAAGAAAACCACGCCGCCGACAAGCGGAATGGTTTTCCTGTTTTGATTGATTATATCATGTTCGTCCACCGTACGCGAAGCAATAAGCCCGCCTGCAGCAAAACTACTCCTCCCAAAAATGGGATTCTTCAGCCAGCAGCTTCTCCAACCCTTTATACATGTCATAAACGCTCAGCTGATAATCTTTCATTTGTGCCAGTTTATTCATAATGTTCGGGTCGGTCAGGACGACTTCTGTCGTCCCGTTGCCCACAGGCAAACCGTCGGACTTGCCGATCGTCATTTCCTGGGTAAAATAAACCCCGGTATCCGTATCCTTAAATTCGAGTAATATCGTATGCTCATCCGTTCCCGCTTCAAGCAGCGCGCTCTTGGTCACGTCATAATCGAAGGTGAAGTGGAATTTGCCTTGCATGCCGTTGCTTGGTGTCGGAGCCTGCAGCAAACCGGCTTTGAAGTTGGTCATCGAAACCATGTAAGGCGGGAAACGCAAACTTTTGAAATCGTACAGCGGCCGATCTCGCTCGGCGGGAAGCGCAAAGCTGGCTGCACTAACGTAAGCGACAGGTGTTCCCGTATCGCCTCCGTTCGCAATTCCGCCGTTGCTGTCGGAGACGCCGATCCCCACGATCAGTTGCAAGCTGTCGAACTTCGTATTGACCAGCGTGTCCCCGTCCTCCGACTTTTCTTTCGGAATCGTGCTGCTGACAAGCAGCGTCGCCACGCTTCTCGGACCCAGCTTACCGGTAGCCTGGGTAATATCCGCCTTGTACATCGTATCGTCGTTCGTCTTGAAATAAGCAACCAAGTTCGGTACCGACGAATCGCGCTTCTCCATATTTTGAACGTTAAGCAACACGGTCATCAGGTTGCTGTCCGAGTCCTCGTACGAGCGGACATCAAGCACGGCAATGGAAACGCTGCGGCCGACATTGGTAATCTGATAGCTGTCGTCGACGGAAACGAACTGTGGCAACAGCGTGTCCGTATCATGCTGGAACGTCATCAGATCGTCGGTTGTTTTGTCGTCCACTTTTTCTTGCAAAACCAGTTTCAGTGTCGAATATTGATACGTATAGGGGATCATGCCGTAAAGCTGGAAATTGACTTTGCCGTCGCGCTGAATGCCGATCACGTTGTCGAGCCGGATCGTCTTTACCGGAATATCGATCGAGTTGTCGAGCACGAACTTGCCGGTCAACTCTGGAATCGGAAGCGAATCGGCGGACGTATTGCTGACCGTAATCCCCGCAGCCAATATGTCTTGATCCTGCCACGGCAGACGCTGAATGGCATTCAGCTTGACCTCATACACGCCGGAATCGTTGCTGAACTCGGCTTGATCGCCGGCAGCCAACTGTCCTTCGTTATCCGCAGGCAATTCATATGACGCCAGCGGAATGCCGGGGTCGCTATCCGTAGATTGCGCGTCGCCCGAAGCAGCGGAAGAAACGACGAGCCGGGCTCCGGCCGCGCTCACTTCAGCGGGAATCGTCGCGTGCAGCTTCACTTCTTTGGTGACGACGGGATCGATCGCCAGCTTGTTAAAATCGTCCGCCGTCATCGGATACGTTAGTCCGTCCGCCGTCTTCAGGGCGAATCTGTAAACCGGCACGACAATCGAGCTGCTGCCCGTATTTTTAATCTCGAAATAAACAATCTTATTTACATACTTGTCGTTGACTGTGGAGGTCACCTTCTCCACCTTCGTCTCCACCGTGTTGCTGTCGGCGTCGAGCACCTTCGTCTTGCCAACCGGCACCGCCTCGGCGTTCTGCCCGGTATCCGGCGCAGGGAGCGTATAATAGGCGACAGGCAGTGTCAGCTTAGCCGCATCGTCAGTCTGGGTAATCAGCAACTCCCAGCCGTCCGTTCCGAGCTCCAGCGGAAGCGAGCCGCTTAACTGCAGCTCCTTGTCCAACCGCGGGAAAATCGCCTGATCCTTCGCCACTCCAGCTACGCTGAGCGGATACAGCAGTCCCTCGCTCGTCCGGATATAATATTGGTAAGCGGGGAGAGTGACACTTCGAGTGCCGATATTTTTGAGCAAAAAGGTGATGACCGGAGTATTGTACTTCTCGTTGGTTGTCATCGTGACGCGCTTCACCTTCGTGCTTACGGGGGTACCGGACAGCGTGATCGTTCTGGCCGCCGACTCCGGTGTCACAAGGCTGTAATCGTCAGGCACGTCGACGAAACCGAGTGACCGTTCAAAGTCCGCCCTGGTGAAATCCCATGCGATAATATTAAACTGTAAATCTTGCAAGGAAAACTGCGGACTGATCTTGGCATAAAAATGAATATCCTGGCTCGCCGTTGGCGGGATCTTGTTCTTGTCCTGGTCTTCCTGGCGGATCGACACCGAAAATTTGACCCCGGATTTGCTCTGCAGATGCACCCAATAGTTGATGAACTGCAGGTCGGCGTTGCTGCCGTTATGCACGTCCAACGTAAACGTCACGACACTGTTCGACTCGCCGGGCAAGATCGTTACATCTTTTACCGATATACGGCTGCCGTCGCCGATATTGACTCCGCCGATCTCGGTGGGGGCAGTGTCGGCCTCTTCAGAAGCCGTGGCGTCGGATGCCCCTTCATCTGAGGTCGCTTCATCGGATACCGCTCCCGGCGTCGGCTCGTCAATCGCATCCTGCGCAATAGCTTCCGCCTGATCCGCCTGATCCGCCTCAGCCGACACATCACCTACCGCAGCCGCATCAATCGGATCGGCCGCTGCGACGATCGCGACAGACTGAGGCACAGGAATCGCCGCCTCTACTGCCTCCGCCACCTCCGCCTCCGCCGACGGATCGCTACCTTGATTCGCCGCCAATACCGGCGCCACTGTCATCGTCGATAACATCAGGGTCAACGCCCCGATCCACAATCGGCGGGCTCGCCGTTCATTCTTGCTATTCGTGTCACTCATGTTGCGGTAACCCCCTTTATCCATTCGTTGCATTAGCGGACCTGGACGCTCGTCGCTTTACGGACACCCGACATGTCAATCGGGCCGTTCGGATTGTTCTTGATTTGCTGCAGAAGAGAATCCCCTTGAGTTTGCCATTGCTTCAAAGCATCGCGCACTTCCAGCTCTCCATTCTCGACGCTCTGGAACATTTGCCGGCCGATATCCTGCACTCTGTACAAATTCGGATTGTCCCTCAAAGCGGCGTTATTCTGCATGGGAGCCGGAATAATGTTGTAAAACGCCTGGATATGGAAATCCAGTCCGTCGATCGGCTGAATGTATTTCTTGCGCGAAACCATCTCATAATCGTTGTGCGAGCGCAGCTTCGCCCAATCTTCGCCGTTGATGAATTTAATAAAATTCCATGCGTCGGCCTGGTTCTGCGCCTTCGCATTAATCGCCATGATCCCGTTCATGTATATATTGCCGCCGATGCCCGGCGCTTCCGGATGAGACGGCATCGTCACGACGTCCCAATTGATCGGCTTGAAGCCTTCGATCTGGCCTGCACTCTTGTTTGCGTTGACGATTTGCGTAATTTGGCTGTAATTGATAACCGCCATGGCCAGCCGACCGGACAGAAAATCGTCGTATTGGAACGGATTAAACTTGCCATTGGCCATTGGCATCGGCCGCTTGCCGTTCTCCGGACGCGGAGGAATCACCTTGTCCGTCACCAGCTGCAGCATCGTTTTCCACACTTTCTCCCATTGGTCGCTGTCAACTGTCATTTTATCCGCATTGTCGTTGTACATCGTCAGCTGCAGAGGCGCGGTGAACACCGGGATGCCGTTATACACGTCGCTGTATCCCGTTGAAAATCCGAACCCGTACACTGGATTTTCATCATCGGGCTTCGTTACGCGATGCGCCAGATCGAAAATTTGCTCCCACGTCATTCCGTCCTGCGGATAGCCTACGCCCGCCTGATCGAACAGCGTCTTATTGTATACAATGGCCGAAGAGGAGAACGTCGGCGCCAAGGCATACAGCTTGTTGTCTCCGATCGTCTTCAACCCGTCGATGACCGCCGGGACGAGGTCAGACACGTCGAACTTATCTTTCGTGACCAGAGGAACGAGCTGGATCAGCATATTGTTCGCGATTAAATCCGGCAGCTGATCGTAGCTGATCATTACCACATCTGGCGGGTTGTCTCCCTGCATGATTTCTTTAAGCGTTTCGTATGGATTGGGTTGCTTCTCCCCGGCCTGACGGGGGACATAATATCTCGTTTCGTCCATCGTAGGAATATACTCGATCTCGATGTTCGGGTTGGCAAACTCAAATACTTCGGTGAACTGCTGCCGGAACGACGATTCGTTGTACCCTGTCGATGATGAAATGCGCAGCACATGCTGGGTTTTGTCATCCGCCCCCGTCTTCTGAGCGCAGGCGGCCAGCATCGTCGCTGACAAAGCGACGGACAATAGGATGGCTGAACTACGTTTCCACATAAGCTTCTTCTCCCCTTATTACTTTCAAAATTTTGACAATATCGGCTACAGTTCGTTGGGCGGTTTAATAATAATCTTCTTACCGTCAAACTCCATGCTGGCTTTCCCGTCGATCTGCAGCGCCTGCAAATATTCTTTGGGCACCTGCAGCCTGCCCGCCCGGTCGAGCACCACATACTCCTCGTGCACCTCATTCATTGAAGCAAACCCCGGGTCGCCCGCTTGGCCGGTTACGATCAAGTTCGGATTGCGCTTGATGAACTCCGTACTGGTCAATCCATCTCGGATGGCAACGACGCGATCCACCTTGCTGGCCAACGTCAAATCGTGGGTGACGATGACGATCGTGACGCCCAATTCCTTGTTCAAATTGCGAAAAATGTCCATAATCCGGTCCGAAGTCTGAGAATCGACCGAGCCGGTAGGCTCGTCGGCCAATAGCAGCTTAGGCCGGTTGCTGAGCGAGATGGCAATCGCCACCCGCTGCTGCTCTCCTCCGGACAACTGGAAGAGCTTGTTGTTCATGCGATCCTTGAGCCCGACCCATTCGAGCAGTTGCCGTGCATAAGGCCGGTCATAGTGGCCGCTTAACATCATCGGCATCTCCACGTTCTCCAGAGCGGTCAAGTAGGGGAGCAAGTTACGGGCGTTGTTTTGCCAAATGAATCCG
>JAJFMO010000315.1 GCA_020697475.1 Paenibacillaceae bacterium
GCGGCGGGACATTGAGCTGGCGATGGACCTAGGCTTCAATGGGGCACGGCTTCATGAGAAAATGTTCGAGCCTCGGTTCCTGTATTGGGCGGATAAGCTCGGTTATCTGGTGTGGGCGGAGCATGCTAACTGGGGGCTCGATATTACGACGCCGACAGGGCTTCGAAGCTTTTTGCCGGAATGGATGGAAGGGATGGAGCGGGATTTTAATCATCCGTCAATTATTGGCTGGTGTCCTTTCAACGAAACGTGGGATCGCGACGGCACGAAGCAAGACAACGAAGTGTTGCGCATTACCTATGAGGTGAGCAAGAGTATCGATCCGACCCGTCCGGTGAAAGATACGAGCGGCCATTATCACGTCAAAACCGACCTTTTCAGCTTACACGATTACGATCAGGATCCGGAAACGTTCGCAGCCCGACTGGAGCCGATGAAGAACGGCGGCGAAGTTTATGTGAGGCATCCGAAACGGCAAAAGTACGAAGGTCAGCCCTATCAGGTGGCGGAGTATGGGGGCATCTGGTGGGATCCGTCGCAATTGCATGAAGCAGGATGGGGATATGGCGATCGCCCGAAGAGCGAAGAAGAGTTTCTTGCCCGGTATGAGGGGCTGATGACGGCCATCCTGGATAATCCGAACATCAGCGGCTTGTGCTACACCCAGCTTTACGACGTGGAGCAAGAGGTGAATGGGCTGTACACGTATGATCGCAAGCTGAAGTTTCCGAAAGAGGCGCTTCGCAGAATCAATACGAAGCCTGCTGCTATTGAACGGAATGAATAGATACAAATCAACAAAAATGGTTCCGCTGATTGTTCTAATTCTCTTGGCGATGGCTGGTGGGGGATTGATGTTGTTCAGACATGCTCCTGAGCAAAGTCGCAGCCCCGTCGAAGACGGGTCTGACTCCGCAGCAGAATCGGAAAATGCGGTCACTGTGACCGTAGATCTCACCTCTACGGAATATCCCGCTCTGGTTCGCAAAATCGGGTTGAACGGGAATTGGGACTTCGCATTGGACGCCGATTACAGGTCGATGGACAATGCCGCTGATGCCTCGGCAGTCATTCAATCCGGGCTCATCGAATTGAGGAGAATGATGCTTGACGGCAAGGTGCTGGCGGAAAATAAAGATTTGGATATTTCCAAACCCAATTCTTTGCTTGGCCCCGAGCCTGCGTTTTCCATAAATGAGCAAGGTGCAATCGATATCCGGGTGAATAAAAATTTACTTAGCTTGCGCCAAAATGTTAAGAAAGATGAAATGATCAATTTTGTTCAACTCGCCGGCACTCCCGATATTTTTACATTGGATTCGACTCTGAAATATAAGGAAAACGGGGTTGGGAACTGGTACCCTTTTCCTGTTGAGGATCAGATTCCGCAGCTTGCCCAATCGCTGGCGCAATATGCAAGCAAGGTAGCTTCTGCTGATCAGGTACCTACAATATGGGCGTTCTGGCAGGAGCCGGATCATACGATTGGAGGAAACTTGTCGAAGGAGGAGGCATTCGGCAAGTACCTGGATTTTTACAAGCAAGTAGGCCCTGCGGTAAAAGCGTTCAATCGAGATGCGGTAGTTGCCGGCATCCAGCAAAATGCGACGAACGGAATCCGGCCCAATGGCAAAATCGACGGGGCAGTATATAAAACCTTCGCGGATATGCTCCTGAAAACCGAGCGGGAAGATGGGGTCCGCTATCCTTTGGATTACATCACGATTCAGAATTACCTGGGTGAAAAGACGAAGGATATCGTGGAAAATTCCCGAATCGCCTTTGGGGACAGCCGTTTCAACCTCTCGCCCGTGTTTATGAATGAATTTGATTTTAACAAGGATATGCGTGATGAGAAATATAACAAACCGGACCAAGTTGTTCAGCTTATGGATATGATCAAATATATCTACGAACAGCCGGATGTAAGTTACGTGTTGCTGAAAAGGAATTTATTTAACCAGAAAATGCTGGCCTATTACCCTATTCAATTCCTGGGGGATATGCCCGCTCTAAGGCGCAATATCGTGATCGGTGATGGGAATACCTTAGCCATTCAAGGACTGGCTTCCTCCAACGATAAGGCGGCCGCGATCCTGTTGTGGAATAAGGGAAAGACTGCACAGGCGATTCAATTATCTTTGAAAAACCCGGATTCGCGTTTAATCAACGAATCCAGCCGGCTGGTCGTTAGCACGATGGCAGGGACAGCGCCGGTAATGGATCGTGAGATGAAACTGACCCCGGATACACATGAGGTACCGCTGCTCACCTTACCGGCCGAAGGATTTCTGATGATCCGGATTGAGACACAACAGGAAGGCACAGAAGAACAGCCGCGCATATCGTTGTCCGATTATGCCAGACACTTGGTCTGGGTGCCCCGGCTTGATGGCCGATCCACCCCTCCAACCGGAATGGGACATTACGACATCCGCAGCGACAGTCTTATCGCCAGTGTCAGCGATCCATCAGGAGTCGGACTGGCAGCTGTTATATTGAAGAATGTTCCAGACCAAGATCGCGAACATCAGGATTACAAATTGTACGCCAATCTGTCCGGCAGCGGTTTACCGGCGGGCAACGCCTCTACGGTAGTGGGTCTTCGGGTGGATTATTTGGACGGAGATTCCAGTATGCAAACCGTTTTTTACAGGGATTCCCGGTACACCGGTGCGGAGCCTTGGCCTTTGCTGGAGGATTGGTTGCCTGCCAAGTCCGAAATCCGTCAAGAGGTATCGCTGGGTAATGGAGATAGAGTAACACTGGATATTGCTCGACAAGCGCCCAAGGGGTGGGCTGAATCCGACGGGGGCGCCCGCCGAATTCAGGTATCTCTGATTCTGAAGGCGGTGGACGGCACAGCTTCGATTGTTGCACAGCTTTCCGATACCCCGTGAAAAAATGGCGCATATCTCAGGGGTCTATGCTAATGATGCTCCTGATCGCTAAACCGGCTGCGGAAGTCACTGGGACGCAAGCCGGTTTTTTGCTTGAACAAGTTGGAGAAGTAATGGGCATCGGAGTAACCGAGTTGATCGGAAATTTCGCTGATCGTTAAATTCGTCTCGAGCAGCATCAGCTTGGCCGATTCCAGCCTTTTGGTCAATACGTAGTTGTATATTGTTGTCCCCATTTCTTTCTTGAACACCCGGTTCAGATGCTTGGCCGACATGCCCAGCTCTTGTACGAGCTGCTCCGTATGAAACGGCTGCAGCAATTGGTTGTCCAGATGCAGCTTGATTTGTCGCACCAACAAGGACAGCAATTCCCCGCGATTTCTTTGGATTTCCGATAACTGGATGATGAATTGCATGAATAGCTGTTGGAGCAGCAATTGCATTTCCTCAATCGTTTTGCTCCTCGCCCACTCGATCCCTTGCCTGAATACAGGTTCCATTGACGCATTCGGGACGACGACGGTGGAAAGCAGTTTATAAACCTCGAGGACGTTAAGCGCCCAATGGCTGTGGACGTTATACCATATATATTCCCATGGCTCCTCCGGCGTAGCTTCGGATACGACTTCGTGATAACAGCCGCTTCGCATGAGGAACACATCGCCTTGCTGCACGGTATACGTCTGCTCGTTCACTCGAACTTTCCCGCGGCCGGATAACACACACCCGATGACGGTAATTTTGGCCATTTTTCTCACATTGCGGTATTGGGGGGTGCAGGTATTCATGCCGATAAACGGTATTCTGATCGGGGGAGGGGTGTCGCCAATGGAAGGAAAATGATAAATCGGCCCTTCTTTGTCCATTATCCTCATCATCCCTTCCGAAGTTCAGTGACGAGTATATTTTATCACACGGAAATAATCGAAGAAATAAACCGGTATTGTCGAGCTGGATTTAGGATGTCCGAAATGCACACTTTTTCAGCCGCTATTTGTATTCATTCGCCGTGCGCAGCCATGTATGATGAAGAGAGTCGACGTCTCGATGAATAACGAAAAAGATAAGGAGAAACAGCGTATATGTCACAACCAAACCAACACGAAACGGCAACGGGGGTGCCCGCTTATTTGATGGGGTATTTCCGATCCGGGCCGAACCAAACACATAAGAATGAAAAGCTTCATTACGCCTACAGCAGGGACGGGCTTCACTGGTACGAGCTCAATGAAAATCGCCCGGTCTTCGCCTCATCGCTGGGAGAAGGCATATTGCGCGATCCGTTCGTCGCCAAAGGTGCAGACGGCAACTGGCACATGGTATTTACGATTCGCCCGATGGGTAACTCTATCGGCTATTGCCGTTCGAGCGATTTGATCACATGGGAGGATGAGCGACGGCTTCCGGTCATGGAAGGTCAACCCGATGCGATCAACAGCTGGGCACCCGAATTTTCGTACGACCGGGAGCGAAACCAATATTTGATCTATTGGGCGTCGAGCTGCGGACAAAACTTGGGCAACAGCAAGCATCATTGCGCTTGGACGGAGGACTGGAAATCGTTAACGAAGCCGGAGCTGTTCTTTGATCCCGGATACCAGACGATTGACGCGTCACTGGCAGAGCACAACGGCAAGTATTACATGGCGGTGAAGGATGAAAGTATCGTCTATGACCGCAATGTCCAGCATCCTTGCCGCAACGTATTAGCTGCAGCAGATCGGCTCGAGGGCCCGTATACGATCATACCGGGCTTTCGGACGCCCGATTACACCGAAGGCCCCGAGTTTCTGAAGCTGGAAGGGACGAACCGATGGCTGCTTTTCTACGATTATTGGTCTTACGGTAAGTTCGGCGTCATGGAGACGACCGACTTTCAAGAATGGAGGGAGCTCGACAACAGCGAATTCCGCATTCCATATCGTGCAAGGCATAATACGGTTTTCCGGGTGGAGGAGTCTGAGCTCTCCCTTCTTCTTGAAAAATACGCCCTGCTGGCGCACTACGGCACCCCGACGAATGCTCCGGTTCGATTGGCGGCGGAGGAGCAGGAAGGCTTTATGCACAGTGCCTTCTCCATGCGCACTGTCGCCATGCAATTTAATGCGAACAGGCTGAACGGCACTCAACTGTTGTTCGACGAGGGGGATCGCAAGAACGGCATGGCGTTGCGGATTCGCGACGGGCTGCTGGAAGCGGCGTTCGTGTCGGATGGGGATCGGATAACACTCCGGTCGCGGATCGGTACGATAGATGACGGCAAATGGAGGCATGCAGCGCTTGTCTTTGCCGAAGGCACGGTGTCTTTATACCTCGACGGCAAGCTTGCGGATCGCGC